>JBEBJW010000726.1:0-4469 GCA_040079715.1 Myxococcota bacterium
CCTCGACCGGCGCGTTCGACAGGGTCGACAGGACGAACGCGGTCCCGGCGCGGGCCGCTCCCCGGGCCGACGCCCGCTCGGCCTCCGGGTGGACCAGCCCGTGGAACGCGGTCGGCGCGACCACGATCGGCATCGAGACCGGGATCCCGGCGAAGGTGGTCGACGGGTCGATCGCCGACACGTCGGTCAGGATCCGGTGCCGCAGGTACCACTCGCCCCACGCCGACCGGTTGTGCCGGAGCGTCGCCTCGTCCCGCGCGCCGCCCGAGAAGTAGTCGGCGACCATCGGGGTCAGCGCGCCGATCGCGTCGCGCTCCCAGTCGTCGAGGTCCAGTCGCTCGCGGTGCTCCACGGGGCCTCCGTCGGCCCCGTGTACCTCACCGTCAGTCGCGCGGCCCGCCGAAGTGGATCCCGAGCTGGAGCGTGGTCCCGGACAGCGACGGGGCGTCCTTCGGGTCGATCGACACCGACGCGCCCCCGGCCGTCGCGGACTCGGCGATCCGGCTCGCCGACCCGAACAACAGCGAGTGCTGGAGCGCCACCCGGAACATCCCGAGGTCGATCCCGAGCTCCGGCATCACCGTGCCCATCGGGCCGACCACGCTGTACGCCGACGCCGTGGTGGCCGAGCCGAACGCCCCGGCGCCGGTCGCCCGGCTGACCCCGACCGCGAGGCCGGCGTACGGGCGGGTCTTGCCGGTCCCGAGGTACCCCTCGGCCTTCAGCGCCAGCGGCAGGTTGCTGAAGAACTTCGCCTCGGCGCTGCTCTCGCTCGCCGACACCCCGAGGCCGAGCTGGCCGCCGGTCCGCACCCCGACCGCGAGGATCGGCAGCACGTTGATCTTCACCTCGCCGACGATCCCGGCGAGGTTCAGGTGCTGCCCCCAGTTCCGGCCGTACTGGAGCGCCAGGTCGCCCGAGACCGTCGGTACGTCGTTCGCCATCGCCACCGCCGTCAGCGCCATCCATCCCAGCATCGTGCACCCTCCTGAGGTCCGGGTTCGACGCGCCCACCGGGTGACCATTCGACGGCGCGTTACGATCGGCCGATGACCGCGCGGGGAGCACGGCGGCCGCTGTCGGTCGCGCCGATGATGGACTTCACCGACCGGCACCTCCGGTGGGTGCTGCGCCGGATCACGCGTCACACGCTGTTGTACACCGAGATGGTCACCGGGATGGCGATCCGCCACGGCGACCGCGACAAGCTGCTCGCGTTCGACCCGTCGGAGCACCCGGTCGCGCTCCAGCTCGGCGGCGACGACCCGGCGCTGCTGGCGGACTGCGCGCGGATCGCGGAGGACCTCGGGTACGACGAGGTCAACCTGAACGTCGGCTGCCCGTCGGACCGGGTCCGGAGCGGGTGCTTCGGCGCGGTGTTGATGCGCACCCCGGACCGGGTCGCCGAGATCGTCGCCGCGATGCGGGCCCGGGTCGCGATCCCGGTCACGGTCAAGCACCGGATCGGGGTCGACGGGCTCGAGGACTACGCCGACCTCGACCGGTTCGTCACCACCGTCGCGGCGGCCGGCGCGGATCGGTTCACGGTCCACGCGCGGATCGCGGTCCTCGGCGGGCTGTCGCCGAAGGAGAACCGGGAGATCCCGCCGCTCCGGTACGCGGACGTCCACGCGCTCAAGGCGGCCCACCCGGACCTGTGGATCGAGATCAACGGCGGGATCGGCACCCTCGACGAGGCCGAGCGGCAGCTCGACCGGGTCGACGGGGTGATGATCGGGCGGGCGGTGGTCGACGCGCCGATGCTCCTCGCCGACGCCGACCGCCGGCTGTTCGGCGACCCGTCCCCCCCGACGACGGTCGACGCGGTGCTCGACGCGGTCGAGGGGTACGTCGCGGACCAGCTCGGACGCGGGTCGCCGGGGTTCGAGCCGCGGTACGTCCTGCGCCACCTGGTGAACCTGTACGTCGGGGTCCCCGGCGCCCGGCGGTGGCGGCGGACCCTGTCCGAGCAGGCCGTCCGCGGCCTCGACGCGCTGCGGGAGGCCCGCCAGGCGATCCACTGAGCCGAAGCCGACTCGGTCGATTCCCCCTCGCCCCCGCATCGGGGGAGAGGGCCGGGGTGAGGGGGTGGATCGGCGCTCAGCTTCCGCACTGGGAGCTCATCCGATCTTCGGGTGTGCACGAGCTACCAGGCTGGTAGAACGCCGTGAAGCCGGATCCCGGCTCCCGTAGGCCCCTGCATCGTCAGTCGGCGCCGCCGGTGCCCTTGAACTTGTGCTCCTCGTCGCGAAACATGAAGTTGAAGGTGGTCAACGACCCGTACGCCCGGGTGATGTACACCTGGAGCTCGGCCCGCTCCTCGTCCGAGATCGCCTCGGTCGCGTTCACCTTCTGCTCGAGCACCCGCAGCTTGTCGCGGATCGTGGTGACCTTGCGGAACAGCACCGACGCGTCGATCTCCTTGACCGTGCGGCCCTCGGAGTCGCGGAACAGCACCGCCCCGCCGACGAGGCGCTTCGCCAGCTTCGGGTCCCCCGCCGCGCCCTCGTCGAGGAACGCCTGCCGGACCGCGTCGTACACCAGATCGTACAGCTCGTTCGGTTCCATCAGTCCCACACCATCGCGCCGCCGGGGAGGAAGTACACGATCACCATCCGGCCTCCGGTGACCTCGGGGACGTGCCGGCTGCCGGGCGGCACGGCGACCCACCCCTCCGGGAACCCGACGAACCGCGGGTCACCGGCGACGGCGAAGCACAGGCTGACCTCGCCGTTCGGGTGGGTGTGGGGCGCGCCGGCGCCGGTCATGTCGACCGCGTCGATGCTGCAGCCGCCGAGCTCCTCGCTCGGCTTGCCGACCCGCCCGAACGTCAGGCCGTCGCTCGCCCGACGCGGGGTCAGGATCCCGGCGGCGTTCGCGTCGACGAGCAGCGCCCGGACCGCCCCGAGGGCCTCGACCGGGTGCTCGCGGTTCAGCCGGGCCTGGACGGCGGCGGCGTCGGTCAGATCGAGCGCGGCGATCGCCCGGGCGAACGGCGCGAGGGCAGCGCGGACCTCGTCGAGGGACGGCACGGGACCTCCGACGCCGGTCTTGACCCGTCCGCGGGCGACACGCCAGCCCGTTCCGCCAGCCCGGTCGTCAGTACCACCCCTTGGTGTCGTGACACGGGGCGCAGTCCATCCCCGGGAAGTGGTTGGCGGTCGGCACGTCGGCCGCGTGACAGTCGATGCACGCGACGCCGGTCCCGATCCCCGCGTGATCGAATCCTCCGCCGCCGCTCCCTCCGGTGACGGTGATGGTTCCGCTCCCACCCGGGGTCGTGTACGTCACGCCCGTCTCCACGATCACCATCCCGGAGTCCGGCCGTTCGCCGGTATCACCGGTCTCGGTCCCCCACGGGTACGGGATCACGCACCCGCCGCAACAACTCATCACGAACCATCTCACAGCGACCTCCCACCCATGATGTGGTGGCATCGAGGATCAGTTCACCCACCGGCCGGAATCGGGCCGGCTGGGACCGGATCCTCCCACGCCCCGGACATGATTCAGCTTCGCCCCGTGCATTCCGGGCGACGATCTCCAGCCGCGCTGGTCCGCTCCTACCGGCGTCATGGGGGCGTCCCGGGAGGCCGTGCGGCGGGCCAATGTCCGTCGCGCACCCGTCCCCGCGGGGTCTGCCGCCTCGGGGTGCCCTCCGACGGCTACCGGGCGGAGAAGTCCGTCCAGCCGGTGGTGAGGTGACAGCTCGAACAGTCCAGGCCAGCGAAGTGGGACGGGGTGGGGCGGTCCGTCTCGTGGCAGTCCGCACATGCCTGGCCGATCTGACCGTAGTGGGGCATGCTGGTGTCCCCGGTGGGATGGCACGGCAAGCAGTCGTCGACCGACCCGCTGAGGACCACCACCCCGAAATGCGGCGTGGGGAGCCCGGCGTGGCAACCGCCGCACGAGTCGCCGGCGCGCTCGGCGTCCGAGGTGCCCGCCGGGTGACAGTCCGCGCAGGCGATGATCCAATCTTCCTGCGGGACCGCGACGAGGTTCGTGTACGTGCCGTGCGGCGACCGGAACACGTGGCTCACCGGATCGCGCGACCAACCCGTCACCTGGTGGCACGGCCCGCAGTCGTAGGTCGTGCGGAGGTCGGGGCTGTCGAAGTGGCTCGGGACACGATCGACCTCGTGACACTCCCAACACAGCGCGTCCGGCGGCAGGACGGTGTGGTCGAACCCGGTGGTCGTGCTCGTCGACTGCGAGGGCGCCCCCGTCTCGATCGGCGTCGCGCCGGAGTCGACGGGACCGGTGTCGGCCGGGAACAGGACCTGAAACGAGCACCCGAGGGCTACGGCCAGCAGCATCGCGACTCCCCTCACCGTCGCAATGTGGCGCGGTCGGCCCGCGGTTCGAACGACACCGAAAGATCGATCCGCCCGGCGATCGGCCCGAGGTTCGCGAGATCTCCGTCGACGGTTCCGATCCCGGTCGTCCCGAAGTCGAGCTCGGTCGCCGCC
>JBEBJW010000727.1:0-4465 GCA_040079715.1 Myxococcota bacterium
GCCCATGCGGTCGGCCGCGAGCTCCGGGGGCAACGCCGCGATCCGCGGGGTCGGTGGCGCCGGGACCTCGACCTGGAACGGCAGGATCGGCGAGCCCGGATCCGTCGCCCGGTGGGCCCCCGCTCGCCGCGGATCCGACCGGATCGCGTCCCGGAGCCCGTCCCCGACGAACACCGCGATCCCCGCGGGATCCCGGAACCGGACCTCTGCCTTCGTGGGGTGGACGTTCACGTCGACCGCGCCGTCCGGCACGCGCAGATCGAGCACCACGACCGGGTGCCGCCCGGGCGGGATCAGGTCGCGGTACGCCGCGGCGACGGCCCGCCGGAGCAGCGGATCGCGGACCCACCGGCCGCCCACGTACAGGTACACCGCCGTCCCGATCGACGGGCGGTGGACGGTCGGACCGGCCGCGACGCCGACGAGGTGCAGCTCGCCGCGGCCGACCTCCACCGGAATCGTCGCGTCGAGCCCGAGCAGCGTGGTGGCGCGGGTCGCGAGCGTGGTCCCGCCCTGAGCCCGCACCAGGACGCGATCCTCGTGGCGGAGGACGAACGCCACGTCCGGTCGCACCAGCGCGGCGCGCGTCACCACCTCCACCGCGTGCCCGAGCTCCGTCCCGGCCGACCTGAGGAACGCCTTGCGCGCCGGCAGCGTGTGGAACAGCGTCCGCACCTCGACCACCGTGCCCGGGGCGGCTCCGACCGTCCGGACGTCGGTGAGGACCCCGGCGTCGATCCGGATCCGGGTGCCGGCGTCGTCGTCGCGCGGGCGGGTGACGAGCTCGAACCGGCTGACCGCGGCGATCGACGGCAGCGCCTCGCCGCGGAACCCGAGCGTCCGAACCGAGGCGAGATCCTCGACGTCCCGGATCTTCGACGTGGCGTGGCGCTCGATCGCCAGCATCGCGTCCTGACGACCCATCCCGGCCCCGTCGTCGGCCACGCGGACCAGCGTCCGTCCGCCGTCCTTCAGGGTGACGTCGATCGACCGGGCGCCGGCGTCGAGCGCGTTCTCGACGAGCTCCTTCACCACCGACGCCGGGCGCTCGACCACCTCCCCGGCGGCGATCTGGTCGATCACCCGGCTCTCGAGCAGCCGGACCGGGGTCACGTCACCGACCCGCGCCTTCCGGCTCCTCGCCGAGCTTCCGCCGGCGCCGGAAGTTCAGCCGCAGCGGCGTGCCCTCGAACCCGAACTCCTCCCGGAGCCGGTTCGCGAGGTATCGCCGGTAGGCCGGCCCGATCCCGTCCGGGGTGTTCGAGAAGAACGCGAACGTGGGCGGGCGAACCCGCGTCTGCGCCGCGTAGTACAGCCGCACCGGGTGGTGGTGCCGCTGGGGCGGCGTATGAGACCGGATCGCGCTCTCGAGGAACCGGTTTACCCGCGAGGTCTCGATCCGGGTGTCGAACGCGGCGTACACCTTCTCGATCGTCGGCAGGACCCGGTGCAGCCCCTTTCCGGTCTTCGCCGAGATGAACAGGTGCGGTGCCCAGTCGGCGTGCGGCAGATCCTTGCGCAGCGCGTCTTCGAGCTTCTTCGCGGTGATCTGGTTGTCCGGATCCGGATCCGCCTTCGCGAGGTCCCACTTGTTGACCACGATCACCAGCGCGCGACCGCGATCGATCACCAGCTGAGCGAGCTTCGCGTCCTGGTCGGTCACGCCCTCGGTCGCGTCGATCATCAGCAGGGTGACGTGGCACCGCTCGATCGACCGGATCGCCCGGAGTGACACCCACCGCTCGAGCTCGTCCTCGATCCGGGCCCGCTTGCGGACCCCGGCCGTGTCGACGAACAGGAACTCGCGCTCGCCGACCACCACGGTCGAGTCGATCGGGTCCATCGTGGTCCCGGGCGCGTCGTCCACCACGTGGCGCTCTTCGCCGATCAGCGCGTTCACCAGGGTGGACTTGCCGATGTTCGGCCGCCCGACCACCGCGACCCGGATCGGGCCCGCCTCGCCGTCCGCCTGCTCGATCGGCGTCCCCGGCTCGTCCGGGTCGACCTCGGCCGGATCCGCGGTCGGATCGGCCCCCGCCACGGGGACCCCCACCGGCACGACGGGCGCGGGCGGCAGCGCCTCGGCGATCGCCGAGCACAGCTCGAAGATCCCCCGCCCGTGGGCGGCGCTGACCATCAGCAGCCCGTCGAACCCGAGGGTCCAGAACTCGGCCGCCTGCGGCTCGTGGACCGGGCCGTCGATCTTGTTGACCGCCAGCACCACCGGCTTCCGAGAACGCCGCAGCAGGTCGGCGACCTCGTGATCGTCCGGGTTCAGACCGGTCTTCCCGTCGACCACGAACACGATCACGTCGGCCTCGTCGACCGCGATCATCGACTGCCGCTTCATCGACGCCAGCAGATCGGCCTCCGAGTCCGGCTCGATCCCCCCCGTATCCACCAGCAAGACCCGACGTTCGAGCACCAGAGCGGGCTCGTACAGCCGATCGCGGGTCACCCCGGGGCGATCGTGGACGACCGCCTTCTGGAACCCGATCAATCGATTGAACAACGTGGACTTGCCCACATTCGGTCGCCCTACGACGGCGACGACGGGCAGAGACATCCGACCCCCGCGGCCCTGGCGTATCTCCTGCGGGTCTGGTGCGCACCGCCGCCCCCCCGCGATACTCGTGGGAACAGGCGTCGGAGGAGCAGCGGTTGCGCACGGTGGTGGCGATGAGCGGGGGCGTGGACTCGGCGGTGGCGGCTGCGCTGCTCGTCGAGCAGGGCCACGACGTCGTCGGCGTGCACATGAAGCTCCATGATGCGCCGCCCGCCTCGGTGAAGTCCGCGTCGGCCGGGCACTGCTGCGGCCTCGACGACGCGCTCGACGCCCGCCGGACCGCCGATCGGCTCGGAATCCCGTTCTACGTGCTCGATCTGCGCGAGCCGTTCAAGAAGGCGGTGAGCGACACGTTCGCTGCCGCGTATCTGGCCGGGCGGACGCCGAATCCGTGCGTCGCGTGCAACGGCGTCCTGAAGTTTCGGGTGCTGATGTCGCGGGCGATCGCCCTCGGCGCCGACGCGCTCGCCACCGGCCACTACGCCCGGATCGTCGACGGGCGGCGGTTGGCGATCGCGCGTGATCCGGACAAGGATCAGAGCTACTTCCTGTTCCCGATGACCCCGGCCGCGGTGGCGAAGACGGTGTTCCCGCTCGGCGGCGCCACCAAGATCGAGGTCCGGGCGCACGCGGAGCGGCTCGGGCTGCCGGTCGCGGCGAAGCCCGAGTCCCAGGAGGTCTGCTTCGTGCCGGACGACGATCACACCCGGTTCGTGCGCGAGGCCGCGCCGGACGTGGCGGCCGCCGGCGAGATCGTCGACGAGGCCGGCCAGGTGCTCGGTCGGCACGACGCGTACTACCGGTACACCGTCGGGCAGCGCCGCGGGATCGGGGTCTCGCTCGGGCAGCCCGCGTACGTGGTCCGGGTCGAGCCGGACACCCGGCGGGTGGTGGTGACGACCGATCCGACGCGGGTCGGCGCGGTGGCGCTCCGCGCGTCCGGCGCGAACTGGCACGACCGCCCCGACCCTGGGGAGACCGTCCAGGTGCGGATCCGGCACCGCGGGGCGCTCGCCCCGGCCACAGTCGACGCGGCGGATGACGGCACGTTCGTCGCGCGATTCCACGATCCGGTGCGCGCGGTCGCGCCGGGCCAGGCGGCGGTGGTGTACCGCGGCGAGGTCGTGCTCGGCGGCGGGTACATCGATCGGGCGGGGGTCGCATGACGCTCGCCCTCGACCACGTGTTCGCGGACCCGTCGGTGCTCGAGGTGGCGCTGACGCACGCGTCGTACGCGCACGAGGTGGCCCGGCACGTGGCCCGCCGGTCCGGCGCCCCGAACGCCGGGTGGGGGCCGCACAACGAGCGGCTCGAGTTCCTGGGCGACGCGGTGCTCCAAACCTCGGTCACCGCCTGGCTGACCCAGCGGTTTCCGATCGCCCGGGAGGGGGAGCTGTCCCGCCTCCGGCAGCGCCTGGTCTCGACCCCCGCCCTCGCCGCGGTCGCGCGCGACACGGGGCTCGGCGCCGAGATCCGCCTCGGGGTCGGCGAGGAGTCGACCGGCGGACGTGATCGGCCGCGGATCCTCGCCGGGGCGGTCGAGGCGGTGATCGGCGCGGTGTTCGCCGACGGCGGGTACGGTCCGGCCGACGCCCTGGTCCGGCGGTGGCTGTCCGGCGGGTTCGCGGCGGTCGAGCGGGAGACCGGGTGGAAGGACCCGCGCAGCCTGCTCCAGGAGCACACCCAGCGCGAGTCGGGCGACACGCCGGTGTACGTCGTGACCGACACGTCCGGGCCGCCGCACGCGCCGTCGTTCGACGTGGAGGTGCGGATCGGCCCGCAGGTCCTCGGGCGCGGCCGGGGGACCTCGAAGCGCGAGGCGTCGCGGCTCGCCGCCGAAGACGCGCTGGCCCTCGCCACCGACCCGGCACCAGCAGCGGCGTCGGCAGCGGCCCACCC
>JBEBJW010000728.1:0-4461 GCA_040079715.1 Myxococcota bacterium
CACCACCACCACCACGACCACGACCACCACCTCGGCGGATCTGGCGCTGGTGACCGACCTCGTGGACGGCCGCGCGTCGGTCGACGACGTGGTCCCCGCGATCGGCTGGTCCGGCGGGTGGCCGGTCCACGAGGTCGACCCGGTCGAGGGCGAGGCCGCGTGGTTCGTGGTCCCCGGCGACGACGGCCCGTGGTCGGTCGCCACCTCGGTCGACGGGTGGATCGAGCAGCCGATGGTCCACGCCGACGGGTTCTGGTGGCTCCGGGTCTCCCTCGGCCAGCCGTCGACCGGCGCCACCTACAAGCTCGTGTCCGACGGCGTGTGGATCGCGGATCCCCTCGCCCGCAGCTACACCTACGACGCGTTCGGCGAGATGTCGTACGTCGCTGCGCCGACCGACCTGCCGCGGCTCGACCGGTGGCCCGGGCTCGACGGCGAGGGCCTCGCCCCGCGGGACCTCCGGGTGTACGTGCCGGCCGGCGCGGGCCCGTGGCCGGTGCTGTACGCGAACGACGGCCAGAACCTGTTCGACCCGGGTGCGATCTGGGGGGGGTGGCACCTGCAGGACGCGCTGGCCGACCGCGCGCCGATCCTGGTCGTGGGGATCGACAACACGATCGACCGGTTCGACGAGTACACCCACGTCCCGGACGACATCGGCTACGGGCGGATGGGCGGCGAGGGCGACGCGTACGCCGCGCTGATCGAGGACCACGTCCGCCCCCACATCGAGGCGACCTACGGCTCGACCGGGGTGGACGGCCTGCTCGGCAGCTCGCTCGGCGGCCTGATCGCCCTCCACGTCGCCGACCGGTACCCCGGGCGGTACGACTTCGTCGCCAGCCTGTCGGGTACCCTCGGGTGGGGCCGGTTCGGGGCGGACAACGAGACGATCGAGGAGCGGTGGCTCGCGTCCCTCCCCCTCGGCACCGCGGTGTACGTCGACTCCGGCGGCGGCCCGGGCGAGGACGGGTGCCAGGACCTCGACGGCGACGGGTTCCCCGAGGACGATCCGGACTCGGCCGACAACTACTGCGAGACCCGCCAGTTCGCCGACGCCCTCGCCGCGGCGGGGTTCACCTGGGACGTCGACCTGTGGCACTGGTGGGAGCCGGACGCGCCCCACGCCGAGATCGCGTGGGCGGCCCGCGTCGGGATGCCGCTCGACGAGTTCCTGACGCTCGCCCCGTAGCAGCACCGTGGGGATCTACGAGATCGTGAGCCCGTCGTGGGCGATCTCGAGCGTCTCGACCGCGAGCTCGGACGACCCCGAGTTCAGGCTCGGTCCCTCCCAGCTCACCGGCCAACAGCTGCTGAAGCTGTACCGGCGGATCTCGGTCCCGGCGTTGTCGTACAGGATGATCGCGCCGCCGTACTCGGTGCGGAGCCCGAACTGGTCCTGGAGGAACTGGTCCCGCCACGACAACAGCTCGGTGCTGGCGCTGGTCGCGTACCGCAGGACGATGTTCTCCCACCGCGACTGACCGGGCCGCTTGTGGGTCATCCCGTTCATCCCGCCCTCTTCGATCTCGTACACCGTGGCGACCGACTTCAGGCCCGAGCACTCCTGAAAGTGGGCGATCTCCTGGTTGTTGATCTCGAGCGCGAAGTAGTGACCGTTGTACGGATCGGTCTGCTCGCGGCTGGTCGACATGTGCCCTGCCCCCACGCGTTGCCGACGCCGAACCTCGCTCGTCGGTCTGGTCCAGGTCGGTCTGCTCCACTGTAGCAGCACCGCCCGCTCACGGCAGCTCGCGACCGTCGATCCGGAGCGCCTGGTACCTGGCGCGCTCGTCCGCGGTGATCGGGTGGTCCGACGCCTGGACCACCGCGTCGAGCCACGCCTCGATCGCGGCGCACACCGCCGCGCCCTCCGGGGTGTCCGCCCGGCTGGCCCAGTACGCGAGGACCTCGGCCCGGCGCGCGGCGTAGGTCGCGAGCGGCGCTCCACCCGGGGTCAGCGACGCTCCGGTCGCCCACAGCGCGTCGAGCCGGTTCGGCAGCGCGTCGAGCGTGCCCTCGCCGGCGGTCCGCCGCACCACGTCGACGTACGCGTCGACCGACGACCGGGTCCCGGCGATCACCTTCGCCTGGACGGGATCGAGCCGCGACGACGACGGCAGCAGCCAGAACCACGGGCCCGCGCCCACCTCCATCGGCGTGTTCGCGCCGATCGCGTTCGTCCCGGAGGTGGTCGACTCGTACCGCGGATCGACCGCGTACGACTCCGACGACGCCGCGGAGAACCCGATCACCGGCCGCGGGAACGACCAGGTGCCGTCGCGGTGGAACACGGCCCGGCCCATCCACGGGTGGGGCGGGCGGAACACGAGGTCGCCGTCGCGCTCGCCCGCGAGCTCGTACCCGAGGCCCTCGAGGTCGCGGACCACGCCGTCGCGCGCCTTTTGGATCGCGAGCTCGCCGACGACCACGACCTCGATCGTGCCAGGCTCGGCCGGAGCCGGAGCAGGCGCGGCCGGAGCCGGAGCCGGTGCGACCGGAGCAGCGGGTTCCGGGGCCGGGGCCGCCGGGACCGCAGGCTCGGGGGCCGGCGGAGCGGGATCCTGCGCGAACGCGACCGACACCAGGAACAACGACGTCACGGGCGAACCCACGGTTGGAGGCGTTGGCGGAACTCGTCGGACCACGGGATCGCGCGTTGCGACTCCGGATCGACCCGGACGATCGTCCGCGTGCCGGTGGCGCAGTCGGTGTCCTCGTCCATCGGCATCAGCCGGAACCCGAAGGTCAACGAGGACTTCCCGAGCCGCTCCACCCAGACCCGGACCCGGATCCGACCGGTCCCGCGGACCGGCTTGAGGTACTCGATCGTGTTGGCGCGGACGAGGTGCCAGTGGTCGCCCGGGCGCTCCCGCTCGAAGCCGCCCATCCCGACGAGCTCCCAGAAGCTGCCGAGGGTCCGCTCGAACAGCAGCAGGTACCGCGCGTTGTGCAGGATGTAGAACGCGTCGAGGTCGTCGAAGTAGACCCCCATCACCTGCTCGTGGAACCGCGGCATCCCGCCCCCTCCGGACGCTCCCCGTAACGCCTCACGGAGGCTCGGGGCCGAGCGTCCTGCGCGCGCTGACCCACGCCGTACCGGCCGCCGCGAACCGGAGGAGCGCCGCCCGATCCCGCGGGGTCGCGTAGTCGATCCCGACCCGAGGCCCGACGAGGATCGCGGCCGGGGGCGCTCCGACGCCGAGCTCGAGGCCCCCCGGCTCGGTCAGCGGGTGGTGGGTGAACCCGACATCGAGCCCGAGCGCCGCCCCGACCTTGCCCGGGCCGGTCAGCAGCACCGGGCCGACCTTCCCGCCGCGGCGGGCCCGGACCACGTCCTCCCCCGCGACGATCGACGCCGCCCGGATCAGCGCCGCGCAGCCGGATCCCGGCGGTCCGCACACCACGTTCAGCATCGTGTGCAGGCCGTAGCACAGGTACACGTACGCGCGGCCGCCCGGGCCCCACATCGGCGCGTTCCGCGCGGTCCGGCCCATCCGGGTGTGGGCCGCCGAGTCGTCGGGGCCGCAGTACGCCTCGACCTCGGTGATCGCCAGCACCACCTCGTCCCGCCGGAGCCACCGCCCCACGAGGTCGCGGGCCACCTCCGGGCACGGGCGGGCGTAGAACGACGGCGACAGCAGCTCCAGGGGCTCCTCCGGTGCGGATCGGTGGGGCCTGATATCGCCGCGGGATACGGTCCGCCGATGTCCGTCCGGTACGACGCCGACCAGGCCCCCGATCCCGCCGCGTGGCTCGCCGCCGCTCCCGCCGACCGGCTGGCCGCGATCACCGACCACCACCTCGCGCGGCCCGACCGGATCCACCCCGAAGGCTATCGGCTGCAGATCCACGCCCGGCTCCACCACGCCATCGAGACCCAGATCGCGGCCGGCGAGCCGCCGATCGTCGCCGCCACGATCGACCGGCTGTGCGCTCAGGGACTCCGGCGGCACGTCGCGCTCCACCTGGTGGCGGAGGTGCTGCTGCGCTGGATGTCGACCGGGCTGCCGTTCGATCCGGTCGCGTACGACACCGAGCTCCGGCGCCTCGACGCCGCCACCTGGCTCGGCCGGGCGATGCGCCGGACCCTCGGCAGCCCCGAGTAGCGTGTCACCGCAGGTCCGGTGGGGCCAGGGTGCCATCGGGGCGCGTCCGGCTGCGCCGGACCGGGCCGGTTCCGGGGTTCGCGGCCGGTCTCCTCCGGAGCCTCCTCGCCCGCCCCTCGCGCTGCGAGGGATCGGCCTGCGGGGTCTCCTCCGGCGGCCGCTCCGCCCGCTGCGCGGGCCGCCTCCGGCGCCCTCCCCGTCCCTCGCGCGGGCCCCTCGGACCGGAGCCGGGCGGCTTCACGAGGCTCCCGCAAGTTCCGATGGATCCTACGGGGGGCGTCGACTAGGATCGTGAGGGATGGACGCCCGCCGTGGCCCATCGATGGGATCTCACGATGATCGCCTGGTGGTT
>JBEBJW010000729.1:0-4458 GCA_040079715.1 Myxococcota bacterium
CCCAGGGAGGAAATTTCCGTGTGAGCCTCCGGGCCCGGTCCGCTCGAGTGCCCGGTCCGTCAATCCGCTCGCCCCCAGCCGCGGAGGAACCGCGCGACGTGGTCGTCGACGAGGGCGTGGACGTCGAGCGGCCGACAGCCGGTGCCGCCGAGGTCCTGCTGGTGGAGCAGCGCCAGCAGCACCGGCGACACGAGGGTCAGCGCGGCGGCGCGCACGTCGGCCGGTGGGAACGCCCCGCGCGCGATCCACGCGGTGAGCAGCGCCTCCACCGCCCCGAGGGTCGGCTCGAGCACGCCGGTCACGTAGGCGGGGCCGATCGTCGGGTCGGCGATCCCCTCGGTCAACCCGGCGGTGTGCGGTGCGGACAGCCCGTGGCCCCACGCCTCCACCAGCTCGTGCAGGAACGACGGCAGGACCACCGTCGGGGGCTGGTCCGACCGCGCGACCAGCAGCGCGACGTACGGCCGCCCGAGCTCCTCCATCGCCGCCAGGCCCGCCGCGACCGCCCCGGACCGGTCCCCGAAGTAGTGCAGCAGCGTGTTCACCCCGACGCCGGCACCGCCCGCCAGATCGCGGAGCGACGGGCGACCGGCCGGGTCCGCCACCAGCGTCCGCCCGATCGCCCGGGCGATCGCGAGCCGCTTCGCCTCGTGATCCGCGTTCTTGGTGCCGACCGGACGTGCCATGTCCGTTTCATGTCACGGTTGTACAACAAATTCAACCTCGGCCTGGCGAACTCCTCAATAAAATTGTACACTCGATCCATAAAACGGAGGATCCGATGTTCGCCGCCCTGCCCGGGTTCTGGACCCCCGCCGCGTTCGGCCACGAGCTGCGCTCCCGACCGCTCCAGGTCACCGTGGCGGGCGAGAAGCTCGCGCTGTTCCGCGATCGCGCCGGGGTCGCGCACGCGCTGCTCGACCGGTGCCCGCACCGCGGCGTGTCGCTGTCCCTCGGGGAGGTCACCGCAGACGGGTGCCTGCAGTGCCCGTTCCACGGGTGGCGGTTCGCCGGCGACGGCGCGTGCACCGCCGTCCCGATGAACCCGGACGCGAAGCGGGACCTCCTCGCCGCCACCGCGATCCCGACCCGCGAGATCGGCGGCCTCGTGTGGGTGTTCACCGACCCCGACGCGGCCGACCCCGGCGAGCCGAACGTCCCGGAGCTGCTGACCGCGCCGGGGGTGGTGATCCGGACGTCCAGCGACACCTGGGCCTGCCACTGGACCCGCGCGATGGAGAACATGCTGGACGTCCCCCACCTCCCGTACGTCCACCGCGCGACGATCGGCCGCGGGTTCCCGTCCGAGGTGAACCTCCGGCTGGACGACCGCCCGACCGGGTTCCACCTCGACTTCGGCGAGGGCGAGGCGTGGCTCGAGTGGTCCCGCCCGAACGGGATGGTGCTGAACATCGGGGGCGGCGGCCGGCGGAACCGCCAGCACGTGTGGTGCGTCCCGGCGGACGAGGGGCGGACGCGGATGATGGTCGTGTCGGCCGCCGAGATCCCGTGGGCGCTGCGGTGGGTGAACCCGCTCCTCGGGTGGTTCGACCGTCGGATCCTCGGCGAGGATCGCGCGGTGGTCGAGTCGTCCGGCGGCGTCGAGGTCCCGCCCGCCGGCGACGAGCGCTCGGTCGAGACGGATCGGCCCACCCTCCGGTTCCGCGCGTGGTACCGACGGACGATCGCCGATCGGAGCCCGGCGCTCGCCGCCGCGGCGACAACGAACTATGCCGGACGGCCATGAACATCGTCCTCGTGTCGAGCGAGCTCGCTCCGTTCAGCAAGACCGGCGGCCTCGGTGACGCCGTCGCCGGATTGGCCAAGGGCTACGCCCGCGCCGGGCACAAGGTGTGGACCGTGTCCCCCCGGTACCGCGGCGTGGCGCCCGAGGCGCAGTTCACCGGGTTCGTCGCCCGGATCCCGCTCGCAGCGTGGGAGCAGCGCGCCCCGATCGCGAAGCTCGAGCGGGACGGGGTCACCCACCTGTTCGTCGACAACGGGATGTACGACCGCGACGGCCTGTACGGCGACGTGAACGGCACCTACGGCGACAACCACATCCGGTTCGCCCTGCTATGCCAGGCCGCGCTCCACGCGGCTCGCCGGTTCGCCCCGGACGACACGGTGTTCCATTGCCACGACTGGCAGGCGGCGCTGCTCCCGGCGTACCTGAAGGCGTACTGGCGCCCGCTCGGGCTGTTCGAGCGCGGCGGGACGGTCCTCACCCTCCACAACCCCGCCCACCAGGGCCGCCTACCCGCGTCGCTGTTCGTCGACCTCGAGCTGCCGGCGCGATGGTTCACCCCGTGGGGGCTCGAGTTCCACGGCGATCTCGGCCTGTTGAAGGGCGGGATCCTCCACGCGGACCAGCTCACCACGGTCTCGCCGACGTTCGCGCGCGAGATCGTCACCCCCGGCGGCGGGTTCGGGCTCGAGTCGGTGCTGCTCGGCCGGGCGGTCGACCTGACCGGGATCCTGAACGGGATCGACCCCGACGAGTGGGACCCCGCGGCCGACAGCCACCTCGCCGAGCCGTACGACGCGACCACCCTCGACGGGAAGGCCGCGTGCAAGGCGGCGCTCCAGCGGGAGCTCGGGCTGCCGGTCGCGCCGGACGCGCCGATCGTCGCGTCGGTCGGGCGGTTGGATCCGCAGAAGGGCGTGGAGCTGCTGGTCGACAGCATCCCGTGGCTGGCCGATCGCGGGGCGCAGGTCGTGGTCCTCGGCTCGGCCGCCGCCGCCCACCGGACGTTCGAGCACCGCCTGCGCGAGCTCGAGCACCACTACCCGGACCGGGTCCGGGCGTGGATCGGGTACAGCGAGGCCATCGCGCACCGGATGATGGCCGGGGCGGACCTGTTCGCGATGCCGTCGCTGTTCGAGCCGTGCGGGCTGACCCAGATGTACGCCCAGCGGTACGGCACCCCGCCGGTCGTGCGCCGCACCGGGGGCCTCGCCGACTCGGTCGAGGAGGTCGACCCGTGGACCCACGCGGGCACCGGGTTCTTCTTCGATCGCCCGTCGGGGATGGCCCTGCGCGACGCGGTGTGGCGCGGGCTCGAGCTGTACGAGCACGATCGGGAGGCGTTCGACCAGGTGCGGCTCCGCGGCATGACCCGCGACTTCTCGTGGGATCGCGCGGTCCCGGCGTACGTCGCGACCTGCGAGCGGGCAGCCGCGCTCCGCTCCGGATAGGATCGCGGCATGCCCGAGCTCCCCGGTGTGGTGTCCGACGTCCTCGAACGCGCGGATCGCACCCTCGTCGCGGGGTGGTACCACGCGGTGAGCGCGAGCCCGGAGCGGATCCGGGCCTGGCTGCGGCTCCGCGGGCTGCCGTTCGTCGACCCGGCCGCGTCGGACAGCCCGGCCCTCGCCGAGGTCGACCGGACCGCGGAGCTGGTGATCGCGCGGTCGAGCACGATGATCGGGGCGATCGGCGGCGCGGCCGGCCTCGGGGGCGCGGCGACGATCCCGTCGGAGTGGCTGGCGACCACGATCGCCGTCCTGCGGCTCGCCCAGCGGCTGTGCGTGGTGTACGGGTTCGACCCCGAGACGGACCGCGGCGAGATGGCGCTGTGCCGGGCCCTCGCGGCGGCGTACGGGGTCCAGGTGCCGGACACCGCCCCCGCGCGGATGCGGATCCGCGACCTGCCGGGCCTGCTCCGGTCGGACGGCCAGCCGCGCGAGGGCGTCAGCTCCCGGCTGGCGCGCGCGATGGCGAAGAGCACTGCGTGGTGGGTCGCGGGGAAGCTCACCCGCCTCGTGCCGGTGCTGTCGGCGTCGAGCCACGCGATCGACGCGCGGCTGAACGTCGACGAGACCGGACGGCGGATGCAGCTCGTGCTCCGGCGGCTGGCCGAGCTCCCGCCCGCGCTCGGCGGGCCGGTCGAAGACGCGGTCGAGGTCTGACCGGGGTGGGGCCGGCCCACGACGGAGCCCCCCACGACGGAGCCCACGACGGAACCACCGTGGGACCTGGGCCCGGCGACGGAACCAGCGCGGGGTCGGCCCACGACGACGGAGCGAGGGTGGGCCCCCGCGACGGCCCTGCGGTGGTCGGGTTCGCGGTCGACGACCTGCGGGAGGTGGTGACGCTCGGCCTCGCCCGCGGGGAGGAGCTGCTGACCGCGGGAGAGCGCTCGGTCGCCCGGGGGATCCTCGCCCTCGACGGGGAGGCCGCGGTGCTGTTCGCCCGGCTGTCGGCCCGCCGGCCCGCGGTGTTCCACCTGCCGTCGCTGACGCTCCCGATCGACGTCGAGGCCGCCGCCGACGCGCTGATCGCCGCCGGGCTCGCGGATTTCCTCGTGCCGTGGTCGGTCCGCGCCCGCCACGTGTCGCGGGAGGTGCTGGCGTCGGTCTGTCGCACCCGGGGCCTGCCCGTGTCCGGCCGCAAGGACGAGCTCGTCGCGCGGGTGGCGCCGCTGACCGGGTGGCTCGCCGGGCGGTGGCTCCGGC
>JBEBJW010000730.1:0-4456 GCA_040079715.1 Myxococcota bacterium
CGCGCGCTGGTCCACCGAGCCGTCGTCCGTGACGACCTGGCTGGGGCCCGCCCCGCGTCGTCCTGCGCGAGCCACGGAGGTGCGGCGAAGTCGCCGGGGCGTGGCGACCCGTTGAAGCAGGCCACCCCGACCAGGACGGACAGGGCGGGACGGGCACGGGCGCGGGCGCGGGCAGAGGCAGGGGAGGAGGCTCCTAGTCGAACCGGGCGAGGACCTGGACCACCTCGCCGAGCCCGGCGACGAACTCCCCGAGGTCTTCGATCTCCTCCTCGTCGAGCCCGAGCTCGGCCAGCAGGCCCGGCGGGAGCCCCTCCGGGTAGTCCTTGCGGATCCGCGCCCGGACCTTCGCCACCAGCGGCCGGATCTCCCGGATCACGCCGCGGAGCGCCTCGGTCGCGTCGTCGTCCGGTTCGGGCTCGACCTCGTCGAGGTCGTCGAGCTCGTCCAGGTCGTCGTCGTCGTCGTCGTCGTCCGCCGGACGAGACCCGGGGGCCGTGATCTCGACGTACCCCTTGCCGGTCTTCTCGGCGATCAGCTTCGCGACCTCCGACGCGGCCGCCCCCGCCGACCCGAGCTGCTTGGTCTTCGACTGGCCGGACGAGCCGATCCGGCCGTAGGTGACGGTGAACGCCGACCCGGCCTGGGACACCTCCCAGAACTTCGACGACGTGCCCTCCTCGAACTCGAACCGCCGCGCCATCCCCACCCCCACGTTCGGTTCTGCCTTCGCTGCGGACGCCGCCTTCGGCGTGGACCCGGCCGGCGTGGGCTTCGGTGCCGCTGTCGCTGGCGGCTTCGCTGGCGCCCTCGCGGGTGCGGGTGTCGCCGTCGCCTTCGCTGGCGCTGGCGCCGCCGCGGTCGGTGCCGACGCGGTCGCCGGTTGCGTCGGACGTCCCGGGTTGCTCGCCCGGACCGCGAGCCGCGCGGGTGCGGCCGCGTCGATCCGGATCCCGACGTACGACGGGAACCGCGGGACCCGGTCCTTGGTCAGCTCCTGGTACCGGTAGGTGATCAGGGCCCCGATCGGCGGCGGATCACCGCGCTCGGCGTCGGAGAACCCCGTGCCGACGTTGAACTTCACCCCCTCGGCCGTCTCGACCAGCAGCGATCCGAGCCTCCCTCGGTGCTTGCCCGCGCCGGCCACGTGCCCGATCACCACCGCCTCGGCGTCGTAGAAGTTCTTGACCTTCAGCAGGGTCGACGAGCGCCCGACCTCGTACCGCGACCCCGGTCGCCGCAGCATCAGGCCCTCGCCGCCGAGCGCCTCGACCCGCGCGAGCTCGTCCTTGAGGTGGTCGATCCCGCGGCACGCGACCTGCTCGAGCGTCCGGGCGTACGGCGCCCGCTCGGACAGGACGGTCGACGCGGTGGCGATCCGGTCCTCGAACGGGCCGTCGTGGGCGGGGGCGTCGAACACCACGAACGCGAGCTCCTTCCAGCGGTCTCCCCCCGATGCCCGCCGGACGGTGCTCACCGTCTCCTGGAACCGCTTGCGCCCGCCCCACAGCTCGCCGTCGAGCGGGTGGTCCGGCAGCCCCTCGACGAACCACGCCGGGGCGAGGAACCGGTTGCCGAGGCGGGACAGGAACTGCTGGCCGTCCCAGTAGGCGCGCACCCCGTCGAGCTTCTCGCTCGACCACCACCCGGTCGGGTCGTGCTGCCCGGGGTCCCACCGCTCGGCCAGCAGCACCGGCGGGCCCTTGCCGTCGCTCGACCCGCCGGCGTCGTCGCCGTCTCCCCCAGCGGAGGCCGCCTTCGGGGACCGCGGCTTCGGCGCCCGGATCGGCGGCGCGTCGCTCCCGATCCGGTCGAGCTCGGCCTGATCGCCGCGCAGCTTCCGCAGGTGCTTGCAGGTCCGCTGGTCGATCGGCAGCGACTGGTGTCGCCACGCCGGACAGCTGCACGAGTACACCCCGCCGTCGTTCCGCAGGACGTACGGGGTCGAGCCCGAGCCCTGCATCTCGACGGACTCGCCGTCATCGAGGTCCGCCACCGCCGCTCCCGCGCTCGAAGCTACCACGAGCGCCGTGCTACAACAGGCCCGGAGGCGGAACGATGACGGCACCCCCGCGGTCGGTGCTCCACCAGCCGGCCCCGCACGAGTCGGGGCTGCTCCACGCGACCGGCGGCGCGCGGTACGTCGACGATCTCCCGGAGCCCGCAGGGCTGCTCCACGGGGTGCTGGTGCTGTCGTCGGTGGCGCGCGGGCGGCTCCGCGGGATCGACGCCGCCGGGTGCGGGCCGGGGATCACCGTGCTGACCGCGGCCGACATCCCGGGCGACCCGTGGGTCGGTCCGGTGGTCCACGACGAGCCGGTCCTCGCCGTCGCCGAGCTGCTGTACGCGGGGATGCCGGTCGCGCTGGTCCTGGCCGAGACCCGCGAGGCCGCGCGGGCGGCGGCGGCGCGGGTGGTGGTCGACGTGGAGCCCCTCCCGGCCGGGGAGGCGCCGGTCCTGACGATCGACGACGCGATCGCCGCCGACCGGTGGTTCGGCGAGCCGCACGTGATCGCCCGCGGGGACCTCGCCGCCGGGTTCGCGGCGTCGGCGGTGGTGATCGACGGGGTGGTCGACACACCCGCGCAGGACCACTTCTACCTCGAGACCCACTGCGCCCTGGCCGCGGTCGACGAGCGGGCGATCACGGTCTGGTCGAGCACCCAGCACCCGACCGAGATCCAGCGGATGGTCGCGCGCGTGCTCGGGTGGTCCGACGCGCAGGTCACCTGCGTCGTGCCGCGGCTCGGCGGCGGGTTCGGCGGCAAGGAGTCGCAGGCCACCGCGTTCGCGTGCCTGGCGGCGGTCGGCGCGGTCGCGACCGGGCGCCCGTGCAAGGTCTGGCTCACCCGGCACGAGGACATGGTCGTCACCGGCAAGCGCCACCCGTTCCGGACGCGGTACCGGGCCGGGTTCGACCGGGACGGGCGGATCCTCGCGTTCGAGGCCGACGTGATCAGCGACGGCGGCTGCACCTTCGACCTGTCGCTGCCGATCGTCGACCGGTGCCTGTTCCACCTCGACAACGCGTACCGGCTGCCGGCGGTGTGGCTCCGGGGGCGGGTCGCGCGGACCGACAAGGCGTCGAACACCGCGTTCCGGGGGTTCGGCGGGCCGCAGGGGATGGTGGTGGTCGAGGACGCGATCGAGCGCGCCGCCGGCCGCCTCGGGCTCGATCCGATCGAGGTCCGCCGCCGGAACTACTACCGCGACCCGGCCGACACGACCCCGTACGGCCAGCGGGTCGAGGATCCGCGGATCGGGCCGATGACCGACCGGCTGGTGGCCGACGCCGACTACGCGCGGCGCCGGGCCGAGCTCGACGCGCACAACGCCCGGGCGACCCACACCCGCCGCGGGCTCGGGTTCGTCCCGGTCAAGTTCGGGATCTCGTTCACCAACGCGCTGCTGAACCAGGCGGGCGCGCTGGTGCTGGTGTACGCCGACGGGTCGGTCCAGCTGAACCACGGCGGGACCGAGATGGGGCAGGGGCTGCACACGAAGATGGTCGCGGTGTGCGCCGACGTGCTCGGGGTGCGTCCCGAGGCGGTCCGGCCGATGCCGACGTCGACCGACAAGGTGCCGAACACCTCGGCCACCGCGGCGTCGAGCGGGTCGGACCTCAACGGCCAGGCGGTTCGGGAGGCGTGCGCGGTGCTGAAGGCGCGGATGGCGCCGGTGGCGGCGGCGCTGCTCGGGCTCGACCCGGGCCGCGACGGGGAGGTCGGGTTCGCCGACGGGGCGGTCCACGGGCCGGACGGGGCGTCGATCCCGTTCGCCCGGGTGGCGAAGCAGTGCTGGCTCGACCGGGTCAGCCTGTCGGCCACCGGGTTCTACCGGACCCCCGGGATCGCGTACGACCGGGCGGCGGGCCGCGGGACGCCGTTCTACTACTTCGCGTACGGGGTGGCGCTGGCGGAGGTCGAGCTGTCCGGGCTGACCGGCGAGCACCGGATCCGGCGGATCGACGTGGTCCACGACGTGGGGGACTCGCTGGTCCCGTCGATCGACGTGGGGCAGGTCGAGGGGGCGCTGGTCCAGGGGATCGGCTGGCTGACGAACGAGGACGTGGTGTACGGGTCGGACGGCCGGGTCCGGACGGTCGGGCCGAGCACGTACAAGATCCCGTCGGTCGGCGACGTGCCGCTCGCGCTGAACGTGGCGCTGCTCGACGGGCAGCCGCAGGCGGGCACGATCGGCGGGAGCAAGGCGGTCGGGGAGCCGCCGTTCATGCTCGGGATCGCGGTGTGGAACGCGCTGCGGGACGCGGTGCGGGCGTTCGGCGTCGCGGAGCCGGCGTTGGCGCGGCCGGCGACCCCGGAGGCGCTGCTCCGGGCGGTGCTGGAGCCGCCGCAGGCGTGATCCGGTGATACGTCCGGGGCATGGCACCGACCGAACCGAGCTGGAAGCGCGCCCTCGCGGGGATCATCGACCGCCCGGAGGTGGTGGTGTTCTCGAT
>JBEBJW010000731.1:0-4455 GCA_040079715.1 Myxococcota bacterium
GGGTGGTCGGCGAGGTCCGGCTGCCCACCGGGCGTTGTCGGGCGACCAGGAGCCTGCGTCCGCCGTGGCAGTCGAACCGCACGCTCCGTGCCATGCCAGGATCCATCCGCATCGCCAGCTGTTCGGGGGTACGGGCACGGGCACGGGCTGGGGGAGAGCCACCCTACGGCACGAGGTCGCCGGCGTCGCGCGGGACCAGCTTGGTCGCGCTGAAGCTGTAGTACAGCGGGCCGGTGACCCGGCTGTACGCGGTGCCGAGGGCCGGCTGATCGAGCCAGCAGTCCGGGCACAGCAGATCGTCGACCCGCAGGCAGCCGCCGACCTCCCACTCGTCGAAGTCCGACGGCGAATCCGGGTTCGCGTTCGTCACGTCGACCGGACCGACCTCGACCAGCATCGACTCGAACCGCTCGGCGTCCGGGCCGCCCGCGCCCACGTCGCACGGGTCGGCGGCGATCGGCGCCGGGACCGGGGCCGAGCCCGTCACGGTGACCGTCGCGTCTCCGAGCTCGGACAGCCCGAAGTACTCGTCGTACACACCGGTGACGGTCACCTCGTCCCCGACCGACGCGCCCGTCGCGAGCACGTACAGCCCGCCGAACTCGGACTCGGACGGATCCTGCACGAACATCGAGAACGAGCCGACCGCGGTCACCACCACCCCGGACACCGACAGGCCGCGCCCGACCGGCGGGTGGTTCGGGTCCGACGGGTCGCGGATCGCGTGGATCGTGGACGGGCAGCCGAGGTCGCCGGGGTTCGGGTCGTCCGGACACTCGTCGCACGCGTCGGCCTTGCCGTCGCCGTCGCTGTCCGGGCTCCCGAGGTCGTACAGGTACGGGCAGGCGTCGTCGTCGTTCTCGATCCCGTCGCCGTCGATGTCGTCCGGGTTGTGGGTGCAGCTCGCCTCGGGCGACAGCAGGCAGTCGTCGCACACGTCGCCGATCCCGTCGCCGTCCTGGTCGGCGTCGGTCGGGTCGTAGCCGGCGGGGCAGCTGTCGATCCCGTCCGCGAGCCCGTCGCCATCGGCGTCGTCTGCCGACGGGGTCCGCGGATCGCAGGTCGGGCGCACCTCGTCGCACGCCCACAGCGGGTACAGCTCGCCGGCGTACTCGAGGCCGGCGGGCATCGTGGTCTCGGCCAGCGCGAGCGACAGCGTCGCCTCGAGCTCGGCGTACCCGATCGCGTCGGTGCCGGCGTCGCCCTCGGCCACGCACAGCGTCCGGGCGGCGGCGCAGGCGGTGACCGCCTCGCACCACGCCGGGTTCGCCTCGAGCCCCGCCACCAGGGCCGGATCGCCGTACCGGGCGTCGCCGTCGATCATCACCAGCAGCACGTCGTCGATCGCCGCCTCGATCACCGCGCGGTACGGCTCGTCCCGCCACGGGAACACCGCGATGTCCGCCTTGGCGCCCGGCGCGAGCATCCCGAGCTGGCCCTGCAGCCCGAGCACGACCGACGCGTCGAGGGTCACCATCTGCCACAGGTCGACGTCGGTGATCTCGGAGCCCCGCGCGACCAGCCACTCCCGGGCGCACGCCAGCTCCTCGGGGATCGAGTTGCTGCCGGACCAGGTCCAGTCCGGACCGATCGCGAGCGGCACCCCGAGCCGGAACGCGAGGTCCGCCTTGGTGGTGTCCGCGTAGAGATCCAGGTTCGACCGCGGGGACCACACGATGCTGGTCGAGGTCGCCGCCATCGCCGCGAGCTGCTCGACCGACGCGTCGGTCGCGTGGACGAACACGCTGCCGGGCCCGACCATCCCGATGTCGAACATGTGGTCGATCTCGGACCGGACCGAGCCGTTCACGCCCTCCGCCACGTGGTCGAGGAACACGTCGGTCACGCCGGACACGAGGTCGTCGTACCGGTCGTCGGCGTCGAACCCGTCGTAGTACTCGACCCGCGACGACGAGAACTGGAGCCCGTACCCGTCGATCCCGTGGGCCGACTCCTCTTCGTCGAGGTTCCGGGCGAGCACCTCGACGCACGCGTCGCCGGTGGACCCGACCACCGCGGTGGCCCCGCCGACGATCTGCCGCAGCTCGGCCCACTTGACCGTCTCGCATTCGTACGTGTCGGACATCCCGTCGTACGCTTCGCGGAAGTCGTAGTAGTCGCCGTCGGACTGCCAGTCGTACCGGTCGGTGTACAGGTCCGCGTGCTGCCACGGGCCGAGCACGTTGTACTGGGTGTGGTCGTGGGTGTCGATCAGCGCCGGCGAGATCACGCCGCCGGTGCACACGATCGTCGCCCCGGTGGTGTCGCAGCCGGCGCCGGCGCAGGTCACCGTGTTCGATCCGCGGTCGATCACCACGAACCCGCCGACCGCGTCGGTCGGCGTCAGCACCACCCCGGACAGCGCGATCCGGTTCGCGTCGCCCGCGGTCGGGGTGCAGGCGGGGAGCGCGGGACCCTTGGTCCACGCGCCGGGGTCCGCGTCGGCGTCGGAGTCGGTGTCCGCGTCGCTGTCGGCGTCGGCGTCGGTGTCGGTGTCGGTGTCGGCGTCGGCGTCGGCGGTGTCCGTGTCGACGGTCGACCCCGAGGTGGGGCCATCCGGAGGATCGCGGCGGCAGGCGGTGACGGCGGCGAGGACGAGCAGCAGGCGGTTCATTCCGGGCTCCGCGGGACCCACGCGAACGACGCGAGGCCCGCGGCATCGTACGCCCGAGACGCCCCATCGCGCCACTGGCACAGCGCAGCCCGCCACCCGCGGTCGGTGTGGACGATCCGGAGGTGGGTGAACGGCCGGTCCGGATCCGATCCGACCCAGGTGCCGGTGTTGAAGTACCAGCCCCGCCCGTCGCCCTCGGCGCACGCCGCGTGGGAGTGGCCCATCACCACGATCGGCACCTTGGCGAGCTCGCGGATCGACCGCGCGATCCGGCGCATCGTCTCGCTCGGATCGGTCGGCTCGCGCGCGACGAGCGACGACCGCCCGAACCAGGTCAGCGGCACCAGCGCGCCGATCGCCCCGAGCGGGACCCACTCCCACGGCAGCAGCACGAACGGGATCAGGGCCACCAGCGGGCCGAACACCAACAGCACCAGCCGATCGATCATCAGCGCGCGGACGATCCGACCGAGATCGACCGACACCGGCGGGACCGCGAGCGCCGCCAGGGCGAGCAGCCGCTCCTCCGGCAGCCGCAGCCGCCGCGCCACCCGACGGAGCCGCTCCCGGGCCCGCGCCCGCCGCGCCGCGAGCCGCTCCGGCAACCGAGCCCGCCAGTGCTCCACCATCCGGCGGAACACGTCGAGGTACGCGCCGACGATCGCCTGCAGGCGGTCCGTCCCCTGCCCGGCCCAGAACCGCAGGTACCCCCAGAACGTCGAGCCCCACAGGTGGTGGATGTCGTCCTGGACCTGCCCGCCGATGTACCGCGGCAGCAACGCACCGAGGTTCGGGTCCGCCTCCTGCTCGTCGGTCGCCGGCTCGAGCACCTCCTCGAACGAGCAGTACGGGTCGTACTGGTGGCCGTGCTCGATCCACGCCACCCCCTCCTCGAAGAACACCCAGTCGTGGACCGTGATCCCGGCGCGGATCACGTCCGGGTCGACGCCCGGGGTCACCGCCGCGATCCCGTCGAGCAGGACCTGCTGGACCTCGGGCCAGTGCAGCTCGACGTCGTGGTTCCCGACGACGATCGCGACCGTGTGCCCGGCCCCGACGAACGACCCGAGGGCGCGGAACACGGCGGCGTGGCGCTCGATCACCCACCGCAGCTTCAGCGCGGCCGCGTGGGCCCGCGCGCCGAGGCCGTACAGGTGATCGTCGGGGTGGAGTCCGGTGAGCCAGCCGACGTCGGCCGGCATCACGGTCACGCCGACCAGATCGATCATGTCGCCGTTGACCACCAGCCGCCACCGGCCGTCCGCCCGGTGGTGATCCAGGAACGAGCACAACTCCTGTTCGAGGAGGCCGTTCGCGCCGAGGTCCCCGAGGTGGAGGTCGCTGATCACGAGGAGGTCGCGGGCGGGAGCAGGGTTCACGGGTCCCCCAACTCCACTGTGCAGTCCCCTGACGCCGATGGCGAGTCGGATCGGTCACACCGCGGTCGTGATGCGCCCCGGTCCGACCCCGTCGACGGGGCGATCTCGGCCCCGGGTCACCGCGCCGCGCCGGTGACGTCGTCGAGCTCGACCGAGCCGACCGTCCCGCGGACCTCGCGCCCGCCGTCGGAGACGGTGACCTTGCCCTCCGACGCGGTCGCGCCCTTCGCCGACGCCGATCCGCCGCCCGGCAGCTCGACCCGCAGCGCGCCGGCCAGCAACCCCAGGAACTTCACCACCAGCGCGTCGCCGTCGAGGTCGACGTCCAGCCGGTTCCGGCCCGGCTGGTCCGTGAGCTCGACCGAGCCGCGGTCGGTCGCGAGCCGGCCCCCGAGCCGCGCGGTCGCGTGCCCGGCGAGGTCGAGGCTCGATCCGCCGGTCCCCGCCTCCCCGGACGCCCCC
>JBEBJW010000732.1:0-4455 GCA_040079715.1 Myxococcota bacterium
TGGCGCGGCGCGAGCGCCGCGAGGTCCCGGATCGACCCGATCGGCACGTGGGCGACGGACGGTGGGGTCGGATCGCCGCGGGCGCCGTCCAGCGCGCGTTCGACCGCCTCGCGCAGGGCCGCGGTCGGCCACGGACCCGGGTCGGCGAGCACCAGGTCCACCACCAGAGCGTCCAACAGCTCGACGATCGCGGCCCACGCGACCAGGCCCCCGTCGACCTCGGCGCACCGGCGGGCCACCCCGAGCGTCGCGAGGACCTGGTGGAGCTGGTGGTGCCACTGGCGCGGGTCCGCGTCGACGGCCAGCGCGACCACCGTGACCCCCTGGTCGCGGTACTTCCCGCCGATCCCGGACCACCGCTCCAGCGCCGCCACCGACGCCGGGACCCACGACGCCCAGGTCGCCACCACCCGGATCCCCGGGGTCTTCGCGTCGGCCGGAGCGGTCGGCAGCAGCGCGGGGTCGGGCCACGGCTTGCCGATCAGCGACGACGGCGGCCCGCGGTCCTCCGCCCCCGGCACCCGCGCCGCCGCGTCGATCATGTCCTGCGGGCCCGACCGCCCGGCGAGCCACCCGGCGGACAGCGTCCCGAGCGTCGCCCGGGCCTCGGCGACCACCGCCGTGTCGTCCACCGCGGTCCGCATCCCGTACGCGAGGGCCAGCGCCGCCTCGTCCCGGTGATCGATGTCCGCGAGCGCCAGGCCCACCAGCAGGGTCCGGACCGGGGTCGGCCCGAGGGTCTGCGCGAGCCGCAGGTCCGACAGGGCGCGCCCGCCGTCGCCGGTCTTGCGGAGCAGCCGCCCGCGCAGCTCGTAGTCCCGCGCGGACGCGGACGCGAACGCCGCGGCCTGCTCCGGGGACGCCCCGGTCGGGGCCGCCCCCGCGATCCGGGTCGAGGTCCGATCGCGGAGGACCTCGTCCATCGCCATCGCCGCGGCCTGCAGGTCCTCCGACCGACCCAGCGCCAGTCGGGCGAACGTCCGCGCGTGGAACCGGTGGGTCGGCTCGGCGAGGTGCGCCGCCCGGGCCTCGGCGTACGCCTCGTCGGCCCGACCGACCGACTCCGCCAGCAGCCGCCGGACGTAGTGCGCGTACGCCGCGATCGCCCCCGACTCCGGCACGGTCAGCGCGCCGATGCACGAGAGCCCGTCGGCCGCGAGCGGCGCCTCGGCGCACCGGTCGATCTGGTCGTACACGGGTGGGTCCCGCACGTCGTCGACCGACCGGATCACCGACGGATCCGCCGCGGGGTCGAGCGCCCGGAGCCGCTCGGTGGCGGCGGCGACGCCCTTGTCGTCGGCGGCGGTGGTGTACGCGTACAGCGCGGCGTGGACCACCACCGGGTCCGAGCCGGCCAGCGCCCGGTCGAGCGCCTGGTTCGCGACCCGCCGCGCAGCGGCCTTCCCGGGACCGGACACCCCGTCGACCCACAGCACGCCGGCCCGATCGAGCCGGTGGGGCGCGTCGGTCCACACGCGCTCGAGGTCGGCCGGGAGATCGTCCTTGATGTACTTCGCGTCGAGCCGGGCGAGCACCCCGTCCGCCCACCCGAAGCCCTCGGCGGCGCCCCCGGTGGTCTGAATCCGCCGCAGCTCGGCGTCGGCGTGGCCGGTCTGCCCGGTGCACCGCAGCTCGCGCTGGCGATCGGCGAGGGTCGCCCAGTAGTGGGCCTCGCCGGTCCCGACCTTCGCGATCAGCTCGGTGACCTCGTCGCACCACCCGCCGGCTGCGGCGTGGCGCCAGCTCAGCACCAACGCGAGCGCGGTCCGGCGGACCGGGTCGTTCGGGGCCTCGCCCCACCACTCCCGGTAGGCGGCCTCGACCGACGCCCCGTCTCCGGCGGCGACCTCGAGCGCGGTGTGCAGCCGGTGCACCTCGAGCGCGTCCGGGTGCGCGGCGGCGAGCTCCGCCGCGAGGGTCCGGGCCGCCGGCTCCTGGCCGGTCCGCCACAGGTACCACCCGCGCGCCACGTCCGACCCCACGTCGTCGGCGGGGGCCGCCGCGGGCGTCGCCCCCGCCGGGAGGACCGCCAGGGTCACCAGGATCGTCGCCACGAACATCGCCCCTCCGCCCCGTCCTGGTGGCGCGGAGGAGGCGGTGTGTCAACCGCCGACCTTCCCCATCAGGTCCTGCCGCTGCTTCTCGAGCTTCGCCGCGAGCGCGGCGTCCTCGATCGTCTTGGTGAACACCGGGTCCGCCTTGCGGTCGTAGCAGCCGTCCTCGAACTGGTCGTTCTCGATGTCCTTGCTGCCGAAGTCCTTCTGGCACTGGTGCGCAGAGGTCCAGATCGACGCGCGGTTCGCGCCCTCGTACAGGGTGTCGGCGTACGCCTCGGTCCGCGGCGACGGGCCGGTGCCGAGCACCGCGGCCGACAGGTCGAGCCCGTCGAACCCGGTCTGCTCCTTCAGCCCGGCGAGCGCGGCCACGGTGGGGGCGAGGTCGATCTGCGACGCGAGCCCGTCCACCTTCCGCGCGGCCAGCCCCTTGCCCCACATCACCCACGGGATCCGGACCGAGCTCTCGTACAGCACGAACCCGTGCTGCTTGCGGTGGGCCTCCGGCATGTCGAGCCCCTCGCCGTGGTCGGCGATCACCACGAACACGGTGTTCTCGGCGGTGACGCCCTGGGCGGCGAGCCCCTCGACCACCTTCTGGATCGCGTCGTCCTGCCGGCGGATCGTGGCGCGGTACGGCGCGACCTCGCCGTTGCCGGAGAACGGCTTGAACTCGGCCGGCGGGATCTTGATCGGCTTGTGGGAGTCGACGAACGCGAGCTGGAGGAACATCGGCCGGGCCTTCTCGGCCTCGGTCCGCGAGCTGACCCGCTCGACCGCCTTGGACGCGAGCTCGGCCGCGTCGATCCGCTGGTCGGTCATCAGGCTGTACGGCTGGCTGTCGCGGTACCAGTCGAAGCCCTGGGCGCCGCCCGCCTTCTCGTTCAGGTTGTGGTTGGCCGACAGCCCGACGGTGAACCAGCCCGCGGCCGCGAGGCGCTCGGCCAGCGTGTCGGCGTCGGCGGTGATCGGGTTGTTGTTGCGCTTGTCCGCCGGCTCGATCACGCCGAGGCCGTGCGGGTATCGGCCGGTGATGATCGCGGCGTCCGACGGGCGGGGATCGACCGCGACCGACAGCGCGTCCATCATCACGACGCCGGTGGCGCCCTGCTTCGCGAGGAACGGGGTGGTGCCGTCCGGGCCGCCGTACACCGTCCACTGGTCGCGCCGCTGGGTCGACAGCACGAACAGCACGACGTTCGGGCTGCCGGCGGGCGCGGCGGGCCGATCCGCCGGGATCTCGCCCGCGTGGACCAGCTTCGCGTCCTGGAGCTTGCGCGGGGACTTCGCCTTGTCCGCCTTCTCGGCTTTGTCGGCCTTGTCGGCCTTGGCCTTGACCTTCGCCTTGGCGCCGCCCTGGGCGGTGACGGGCGGGGACTGCGTCCCGGGCGACCCGTACATCAGCACGGCTCCGACGACGACGAGGGCGATCGTCCCGACGATCACGGCGAGGGTTTGGCGGTTCACCAGGGCCTCCACGGTCGGCCACCTTGACCGGTCCGTGCGCGAGGCGCAACCCCGGGCCTGCTTCTGCTGCCGGACCGGGCGAACCGGGTGGACGGGTCAGAACGAACGCGGCCTCTGGTGCCCCAGGGCGGGACGGGACTTCGCGCCCGGTGCCACACCCCGCGGGGCCGCACGCCGATCGCGAGGTCGACGTCGGGTTCGAGATCGGGTTCGAGATCGGGTTCGAGATCGACGTCGACGTCGACGGGATGCGGGGCCGTCTGCTGGCTCGGTGGCGGACGACGGGACGCCACCCGGAGCTCCGCGCCGGCGGCTCGACCTGTGGATCCCCAGACCCAGCCTCGGGTACCGGCGTCGCGAGCTCGGTGCAACGCCCAGGAGTCGATCCCGGATCCCGTGGGCGTGCCAGTCCGGTGGTCTGCGCGGCCCGAGCGCGCGACGTCGATGGCGAGCGCCAGCTACGTCGACGGCGAGGTCGAGGTTCGGGACCGACGTGCGCGGTATCTCGGCTCCAATCACCGGGTTACCGAACGGCGTGCACCGCGATGGCGCAGCGCTCGTGTTCACTCCCTCGCGGGGGCCCGCGGTGGCGCTCAGCGCCCCGTGGCTCGCCGCGGCCGTCGGGACGGCAGCGTTCGCGGTGGTGTGGCACCCGAACTTCGTGTTGGCGGTGCCGTTGGTGCTGGCCACCGCCGTGCACGAGCTCGGTCACGCCGCGGCCGCCCGCGCGCTCGGGGTGGGCGTCCACCGGATCGAGGTCGGGCTGCTCACCGGGCGGGTCAGGCTCTCCGCTCTGCCCGACGACGCGTCGCTGGCGAAGCTCACGCTCGCCGGTCCGGCTGCCCACGCCGCCCTCGGCCTCGCGACGCTCGCGCTCGGCGGGGTCGGGCGCCACTGGCTGGTGATCGGGGGGTTCGTGGTGCTGCACGCGCTG
>JBEBJW010000733.1:0-4455 GCA_040079715.1 Myxococcota bacterium
CTGGCCCGCACCCAGACGATCGCCACCCGCCAGGGGGTGGTCAATCCGTTCGTGGTCTGCCCGTGGCTCGTCGATCGGTGGTGACGCCCGTGGCATCCTCCGCGCCGACGAGCCGCGTCAGGGGCGGCTGGACGAGCCCGCGGTACGAGGCGGTACAACCGCGCACCCCTCGGGGCTGGGCTCCGCCCTAGATTGGCCTCGGGAGGCACGATGATCGCGACGCTGCTGACGACCGGGGCCCTGGCGCAGACCCCGGTCGGCCTCGGACGGCTGGTCCACCCGACCTGGGACTGCGCGACCACGGACACCAGTTCGCCGCCGCAGCAGATCTGCTTCGAAGCGTACGGCGGTACCTACAGTCACATGGAGTCGGTGCACTCGACCGAGGTGCAGTGCCACTGGCACGATGGCCTGCCCGACGGCGACACCGTCCACCTGAGCTTCGAGTGCTGCGCGCCCGAGGGACAGGTCACCTTCTTCGAGGAGATCCCCGACGATGTCGGGTGGCGCGCGGTCGTCGCGAACGGCCTGTCGCTCGAGGGAACGGGCCGCGGGTACACGCCGCCGTTCAGCACGCCGCTGCGGTTCGGGGGGATCACGATGGACGCGTCGTCGTTCGCAGGGCAGACCGTGGTGCTGAGCAAGGCGAAGGCGCTCGGCGTCCACACCGGCGTCTACCGGATCGACGCCGCCGAGTTCGCTCCGTTCGAAGGATTGAACGTCATCTTCGAGTGGGGCAACGACTGGTACCCGCCCGTGCCGGGCGACTACGCCGACCTCCAGGGGATGCCGTCCGAAGGGTCGGTCGTCCGGTCGTGGGACGACAGCGTCGTGTGGGCCATCGTCGGCGGCGCCGCCCTGGTCGCGCCCGACACCGAGACCGCGCAGCGGCTGTACCCGGTGATGATGCACCGCGGCGACCTCGCCGTGCCGTGGATGCCCACCGTGCCCGCCGACGGTTCGCTCCTCCGGGAGGAAGACGGCTCGATCTGGGTGTGGTTCGGCTCGGCGCCGTTCCACGTCCCCGATCCCGACACGCTCCAGCGGTTGTACGGCGGCGAGCCGCTGTTGCCGGTGTGGACCGGCCTGCACGCGATGTTCACCGGCCTGCCGTCCGGTGGCGTCCTGTTCCGGGAGGAGAGCGGGGCGGTGTACGCGATCCTCGGCGGGGCGCGATTCCACGTCCCCGACCCGCCCACGTACGACCGGCTCTACGCGACCTGGCCCCTGTACGAGGTGTGGAACGGCGCCACGGACGCGTTCCCGGCGGTCCCGGTCGACGGCGCGGTCCTCCAGGACGACGACGGGACCGCGTTCCTGATGGTCGGGGGGGCGCCGCTGCGGGCGCCCAGCCTCGAGGCCGCGCAGGCGGTGGCGCCGTGGTCTCCGCCGGAGCCGATCTGGAACGGGGGATTGTCGGCGCTGCCAGTGACACCAGCGGACGGTACGCTGGTGCGGGAGACCTCGTCGACGCAGGTGTACGAGGTCGTCGGTGGGTGGCTGTACACGGTGAATGGGTTCTACGACGTCACCGCGGTGCACGTGGTCTGGGACGGCGGTCTCTCGGGCTTTCCGCTGGCGCTGGCCTGGTTCGGTTGGGGGTGGTGAAGAGGCGCCGCGGCGCTTCGTCCGCGATGGGTGCGGGTGCGGACGGACGGGGCTCGGCGGCGCCCGGCTCGGTCGGTGGGCGAGCCCTGGTGGGTTCGAGCCGGCTGACCTCGGCAGCGCGACCCGAGGCGTGCCCCTCCGCGGTCGGCAGCGCCGCCACGACTGATCGCACGCACCCTCAGCGGACGACGCACAGCGCCGGGGGCGCGGGGATCACCGACGCGACTCCGATTCGACCGGAGCCATACCGGCTCCCCGACGAGCCCACGTGGTCCACCCACACCGGCGCGGAGACGTCGCCCAGCGGGTCGGCGAGCCACAGCACGGAGTCGGGCGGGAGCTCGGTCAACGGGTCGATCGCGTTCACCAGGTGCGAGCTCTCGCCGAGCGACAGCCCTCCGAACCGGCGGACGGAGGACGGGTTCGCCAAGGCGGCGCGGACCCGAGTCTCCAGATCGGGCGTCGAGGCGTCCTCGCCCGCGTCCACCAGCACGATCACCCGGGCGTTGGTCACGAGCTCCTGCCAGTCCGGGCGCGCGTTCTCCTTGTTGCCCATGCCGTCCTTTCCGTTCTTGATCCGCCACACCGTGCGCAAGACCTTCGAGATCGCCGGGCTGCCGACGATCCCGGTGGCGACCCGCGCCCCGCGGTGCCGGTCCCGGTCCACCTCACCGATCAGCGACAGCAGGAACCCGAATGCGGTGGACGGGGGTGGGATCTCGAACGTCTCGAGGTACTCGCGCGCGTGCCCGCGACGCCAACAGGCGATCGGGACCTCGACGGACAGCGCGATCACGCGGGGAGCCGGGCGGTGACGGCGGCGAGGGCGGCGAGCACGCCGTCGTGGAGCGCGGCCCCCGACGCGCTCAAGCTCGCTTGCTCGTCCGCCGGCAGCAGCCCCCTCCCGCCGACGATGAGCTCGTTGCCGGGGATGTCGCCAGCGACCACTTTGGACACGAGCGCGCTCGCGCCGACCCCGCCCGGGCGCTGGTCGAAGCAGTACAGCAGCCGGGGAGCCGGGTCCTGGGTGATCCGGAACACGACGACCTCGGGCGAGAAGTCGTACAGGAACCGCCCGTGGTTGCCCGCCACCTCGCCGAGGCAACACAGCCCCCGCAGCGCGATCGCCGCCCGCGCCCGGACGTGGAGGTCGTCCGGGGTGAGTGCTACCCCGTACTGGTACCGCGTCGCGTGCATCTCGGTCGCGTAGGGGACCGGGTTCCCGCTGCCCTTCTTTGCGGCAGACGGCGTCGCGCCGGGTGACGCCGCGTTGAACGTGACGTCGCCTGCCCACGGCTCGAGGCTGACCGCGCGCGCCACCTCCAGCACCGCGCGCCGGACCCGGGTCGTGCCCTTCCCCCCAGTCTCCTCCTTCGCCGCCTCGGCCGACATGAACCCGAGGAGGTCATCGTCGGCGTACCGCGTGCCCTTGTCGCTGGTCCACCCCGCGAACGCGGGATCGGTCCAGGCGTTCTGACGCGACACCGGGTCGAACGTGCGGTTCAGCGTCTCGCCGAACTCGGCCAGCCGGCGCCGGAGCGCGAATCGGATCGACTCGGCCGACACGGTGGTGTGGATGCTCCCGTGCCACACCAGCTTCTGGAGGGTGGTGGTGTTGCCGTCGGTCTCGCCGCGGTTGTTGGCGGCGGTGCCGTGGTGGGTCAGGATCGCGGCGAACACGTGCGTGGCCATCAGGTCTCCGGGTCGGGGTCGGTCGGATCGGTCGGGTCGGTCGGGTTGCGGCGGCCGTACGCGGCGAGCGCGACGAGGGCGAGGTCGCGGGCGGACGCCCAGTCTCGCTGGACGAGCCCCATCACCTTGGCCCACCCCTCGTCGTCGCGGAGCTCGGGAACGGTCCCGGCACGGCTGAACAGGTCAGCGAGCGAGAACCGAAGCTGGTCGCGGGTCTTCGCCCCCGCGAACCCGAGCCGCCACCGCTCGCGCTCCCGTTGCCAGCGCTTCTTGAGCGCGGTTGAATTCTCCTCGTTCTCGCCCGCGATGTTCCCAAGGCGTTTCCGGAGGGCGGACTGCACGCTCTGGACCAGCAGCCGCTCCGGTTCGGACAGGTACTCGATCATCAGTCGGACTCCGTGCTGCTCGGCCTGGCTCAGCGCGCCGAGATTGTCCGCGGTGCGGAAGAGGTGGAGGAACCGGTCGCGGTCGAGCGGGTCGCGCGCGACGCCGAACCCGTGATGCCACCTGCGCCCGCTCGCGAGGTTGTCTGCGACGAACGCCCTGAACACGGAGGGCGCCATGAACGAGCTCGCAGGCTCGGTCTTCTTGGCCGCGACCGGCACGATCCGCGGCGGGAGTGCACGGACGAGGGTCTCGTACTGGCGGAGCACGGCCTCGTCCGCAGCGGCAGGGCGAAGGGCGTCGACCCGGCTCTTCTGTTGCGAGGCCCACGGCGTCGACCGGAACAGCGTGGCCGTCAGCCGACCCACGCCGCGCCGTCCCATGTCGTTACGACGCAGGGACGCCTCCGCCCACAGCGCCGCGTCACCGAGCCCACCGACCGTCACCTGACGCGGATCGGTGGGGGTGAGCTTCGGACGGAGCCGGGCGAACGCCACGAGATCGACCGGTTCCGGGACGACCAGGAGCCCGCCGCGCGGGATCGCGAGGCTGACGCACCCCACCAGCGCGAAGAACGCGCACAGGGCCTCGGCGGCGCCGTACTCCATCTTGGTGGAGCCGTAGGCGACGTGTCGCTGGACGGCCCCCGGCACCAGCAATAGCATGCCCCGCTTGGTGCTCAACGATCCCAATGGCAACAACCGGGTGTCTGATCGATTTGTAGAAGATGCTTCTTATATCCGCATCAAAAACCTACGGGTGGCCTACAAT
>JBEBJW010000734.1:0-4454 GCA_040079715.1 Myxococcota bacterium
ATCCCGACGCCGGCCCGCCCGACGCCGGCCCGACAGAGGCGGGCCCCGCGCCCGACGCCGGGCCGTCGCGGACCATCGACGACGGCTCGTCGGTGGCCGACCGCGCCCCGGACTGCGCGAACACCGGCCGCGACGGCAGCTCGATGCTCGGCTCGGTCGGCAGCGCGTCCGGATCCGGCAGCCCGCTCCCGCCCCGCGCGACCGGCGCGAGCGGCGACTCGGAGGCGGCGGCCGTCGCGGCGGCCTCCCACGCCCGCAGCATCTCGCGCGCCGACCCGAACCGATCGTCCGGCGACTTCTCCATCGCCCGCGCGACCACGTCGTGGAGGGACCGCGGCAGCGCCGAGACCTTCGGGAACGGCGTCTCGAGGTGGCCCCGGAGGGCCTCGCGCTTCTCCCCGAACGGGGTGTGACCGCACGCGAGGGTGTAGAACGTTGCCGCCAGCGAGTACAGGTCGCTCCGGCCGTCGCCCGGCTCGCCCCGGATCCGCTCCGGGCTCATGAACGCCGGGGTACCCGCCACGTTCGTCCCCGAGGTCGCTGCGCCGGTGAGCCGAGCGAGCCCGAAGTCGCACACCTTGATCCCACCGGGACGACACAACAGGATGTTCGCTGGCTTTAGATCGTTGTGCACCACCCCGAGCTCGTGCGCGTGGTCCAACGCGGACAGCACCGCGTGACCGTAGGTCGCGACCTCGCGGATCGACAGGTGCGGCACGGTGCGGCGCTGGACCACCTGGTGGAGGTTCTCGCCGCTCGCGAGCTCCATCACCACGTACTCCCACCCGCCGCTCTGCTCGAAGTGGAACACGCGCAGGATGTTCGGGTGCGACAGGCGCATCGCGAGCCGGGTCTCGTTCCGGAGCGAGACCGCCAACGTCGACGCCTGATCCGACGCGAGGATCCCGTCGCGGCGCAGCACCTTGATCGCCACGTCGTGCCCGAGCACCGTGTCGTGCGCCCGGTACACGATCGACGACGCGCCCTTGCCGATCAACGTCTCGAGCCGGAACCGCCCGCCGAGCACGACCTCGCTCAGATCGACGTCTTCACCCAGCCGGCGCTCGCGCGACGGGGTGGACGCCCCGGGGGCGCTCTCCGCCCTCGCCGGCGCGGGCTCCAGCAATGAAACCAGCCATCTTGGAAAGGACGCCACGTCCCGAGCCTCCCCCACATCCTCGAAGATTTGGCGACCTTCGTCAATCGCGTGTCGGAACGGCGATCCGTTCGGTTACCCGGATAGTCACGGTTCGCGCTTGGGTCCGCCGCCCACGATGTACCGCCACCACCCGATCGGGTACGGCGGGTCCGGGTTCGCCCGCGGGGGCGGCCGGCTCGGGGTCCGTTCGACCGACACCGGGGTCCGATCCACCGGGCGGCGGGCAGCGACCGGGACCGGCTCGGGCTCTGCGCGCTCGGGCCGCGGTGGAGACCCGGCCGGTCGGTCCGGCGGCGCGTCGACCCCGTCGGCGGCGAGGCGGGTCCGCCGGTCGTAGTCGCCGAGGACCGCGCTGGTGAACCCGAAGTCGGTGATCGCGAGCAGCACGAGCTCGTGCGTGTCGGACACGTTCCGGGTCTGGTGGAAGATCCACCGCGGAACGAACGCGATCTGCCCCTGGTGGAGCGGGTTCCAGGTCTCGCCGACCAGGACCTCCCCCTCCCCCTCCAGCACGACGAACAGCGACTCGTGGGCGTGCCGGTGCCGCTCGTTGTTCGCCCCCGGCGCGATCCGCACCACCCGCGGATCCATCGTCTGGAGCTCGGGGAACCCGAGCCGAACGACGCTGAAGTCGATGTTCAGCCGATCGTTGCGGTTCCCGTACACCGACGGGTGGTCGGCGAGGCCGTCCTTGACGAACGACCCCGCCGGAGCGTCGGTCCCGAGGGCCTCGCGGGCCTTCGCGACCGACACCAGGCGGTCGAGCGCGTCCGGGTCGACGTCCGCCATCACAGCACCGCTTCCGCCCGCTGCGGGTCGAGGGCGCGCTCGTACAACCAGTCCCAGAACGCGCTGCGGCACGCGAGCGCCTTGAGCATCCCGAGCCGCAGGTCGGTCCGCCCCTCGGGCGTCACCGCGAACGACACGGAGATCTCCTCGAGGGTGGCTTGGTGGTGGTCGTCGACCGCCGCGTGGAGCGGGAAGAACACGGTGTCGCGCGCCGGGATGTCCAGCCGGCCGAGCGCCCGGACGAACGAGCCGTACATCGTGCGGACGATGTTCTCGGTCCCGAGGCCGAGCGCGCCGACGGCCATCGCCGGGCTGCCGGTCGCGAGCGTCGCGAGGAACAGCTCGCGCCAGCAGGTCACCTGGTCGGCCACGGTGGTCTCGTCCGCCACGCCCATCGCCCGGCGGAACCGCTGGAACAGCAGCGGGTGCGGCACGCCTTCGATCCACTCCCGCTCGATCCCGACGTCGGTCAGGGTCGCGAGCTCGTCCTCGGGGTACACCCCGGCCTCTTCGGTGAGGTTCTCGAGCAGCGCACGGCGGTGCGCGGGGTCCTCGAGCCGGGACATCACGGTGGTGAGGTACCGCGGGAAGTGGGTCGAGTACCCGTAGTAGTGGCGGGCGAAGTCCGCGAGCGCCCACCGGGTGTCGGGCAGCGTACCCTCGGCCAGCGCCGTGAGGTACGGGTGACGCACCGCCCGGTGGCGGAGCGCCTCGGCGACGAGGTGGGTGACGAACACCCGCCCGATCTCGTGCCGCTCGGCCGATCGCTGGGCCCGGAGCTCGGAGATCGCGTCGATCAACGACCGGAGTCCAGGCGGATCGACCGCGAGCGCGGTGACGATCTCCACCCGATCGATCTTCCGCGCGCGGGTGAGCTCGCGAGCGACGATCGTGTTGCGCGGGGTGCCCTCGAGGAACGCAGTTTCACCGACCACCTCCCCGCTGCCGACCGACTGCGGCGGCAGCGTGTCGTCCAGCAGCTCGAGCTGCCCCTCCTCGATCAGGTACAAGTGTGTCGCGGCCCCTCCCTTTGCAACGACGGTCTGGCCGGCTTGGTACGTCTCGACACGTCCCAGCCTCGACATGGTCTCGCGGGTGCTGTCCGAAAGGCGGGACAACCAGGCTCGATTCGGCGCGGAGGTCATGTGTTCTGCTCCCTCGCTAGACGTACCCACTCGCCGAATCATACCCGAACCGGTCGCTTTGTGTTTGCCCATCCGACAGGTATTCATCTAAAACAGGCGTTTCGCCGTATGTATTCATCCGTGACATCGGCGCAGGTTCGCCGAATGGGCAGGATCGCGCGATCACGGGCCGCCGTGAACCCGGCGTGGTCGGTAACAGGCGGGACCGGCGGGTCGACCCTGCGGCGGCGGGTATCCGGCGGACCCGCGCAGCGGCCGGGGCCGGCGGCGGATCGGACCCGTCCGGAACGGGTGATCGCCGATTGCGGCGAGCGCAAGGCGGCTCGTGTCTGGACCACCCCGCCGAGCACGGACCCGAGCCCGTCGTCGGTCCGGCCACCGTCCGGCAGCGCGCCGTCGAGACCCTCGACGCAGCCGCGCCTCACGGTTCGGCGAGCAGCGCCTCGATCGCAGCGGCACGGGGCTCGTCTCCGGCCGCCCGCGCCGCTCGGACGGCCCGGAGGAGGGCCCGATCGGTGTCCGGATCCACCCGGCCCCCGACGCCGATCGCGTCGCGGGCGAGGCCGATCGCGGCGTCGACCGCGGGCCAGTCGCGCTCGTCGGCGGAGGCGGCGAGCAGCAGCGCGCGGACCGCCGCGTGGATCGACGCCCGGATCCGGCACGCGGGGTCGCGGGCGATCGCCTCGAGCATCGCGCGGGCCTCCCCCGGCCGGCCGAGGTCGAGCAGCACGATCGCCAGGTTGGTCTCCGGGACGACCACCCGGCCCATCCCGAGCCGGCGCATCCCGTCGCGGGCGGACCGGTACCACTGCTCGGCCGACGCGAGGTCGCCGGTGGCCCGGTGCGCCTCCCCGAGCGTGTTGTCGACCGCGGCGATCCCCGGTCGGTGGCCGAGGCGCACGAACCGCTCGCGGGCCGATGACGCCGCGTCGATCGCCCCGCTCGTGTCGCCCGACCGCAGCGCGGCCAGCGCGCCGAACCGAGCGGCGTTCGCAGCCTCGACCGGCTCGCCGAGCCGCTCGAACCGCAGCGTGGCCTCGTCGAACGCGATCCGTGCGGCGGCGTGGTCGCCCTGCATCGCGTGCACCATCCCCTCGGCCTGACGCCCGTGGGCCGCGAGCAGCGGGTCCGCCGCGACCGGCATCGCCAGCGCCCGGGCGACCCGCGCCGCCGCGAGCTCGCGCTCCCCCCGCGCTCCCGACAGCGTGGCGAGGTCGAGCACCGCCCGGAACTCGAGGTCCGGCCAGCCGTGCCACTTCGCGTGGTCGTGGACGCGCTGGGCGTGCGCCTCGGCGGCGTCGAAGTCACCGCTCCGGTACGCGAGCTCGAACCGGATCCGGAACCCGCGCCCCCACCGCGTG
>JBEBJW010000735.1:0-4452 GCA_040079715.1 Myxococcota bacterium
CCTCGCACCGGTACAGCTCGGCGGCGTAGATCCGGTCGCCGTCGACCACCAGCCGGCCCGCCCCCTCCGCGGCGGCGACGGCGTCGTCGAGGCCGGCGGTGGGGACCCCGAGCGCCCCGACCGCGTCCCGCAGCCCGTCGCGGGTCAGGAAGCAGTGCCCCTGCTCGGACCCGCCGTCGAGCGCGTACAAGGCGGCGGCCCGCACCCGGCCGGGATCGTCGGGCGGGAGGCCCTGGGCCCGAGCGACCGCGTCGGCGGTGCGGAACCCGACCCCGCCGATCTCCTCGGCCAGCCGGAACGGCTCCTTCATCACCACGTGGGCCGCGCGCTCGCCGTACCGCTCGCGGATCTTCTCGGCGACGCGCTGGGTGAGCCCGAGGCCACGGAGGAGCAGGGTCAGCGCCCGAAACCCCTCGTCCTTGGTCCACGCCTCCTGGATCGCGGTGGCGCGGGCCTCCCCGACCCCGTCGATCTCGCGCAGGCGCTCGGGCGCGTCGCGGAGGACGGTCATCAGGTCCATCCCGAACCGGTCGACGATCCGGTCGGCCAGCGCGGGCCCGATCCCCTTCACCCCGGCGGATCGCAGCCACAGCCGCAGGCCGTGCAGGGTGTGCGGGGTGGCCTGGAGCCAGCCGGTGGTGCGGAACTGCCGCCCGTGCACGTCGTGCTGCTCCCACGCCCCGTCCAGCGCGACGAACGCGCCCTCCGGCTGGTCGGCGAGCGACGCGAGCGGCCCGACCGCGATCGCCTCCCCGTCCGTCGCCGCGACCCGGATCACGCCGTAGCCGGTGCGGTCGCTCGACCACAGGACCCGCATCAACCGGCCTTCGAGCCACGCCATCCGGTGAACCTACCGCGAGTGGGCCTCGAGCTGCCGGGAGTACACCTCGAACTGTTCGGGATGGAAGTGGCCCATCGCGCGGATGATCACCCGGCGGGACACCTGGCCCTCGATCTGCTCGAGGTCGGGATATCGCTCCGCGTACAGGAGGTCCGCGATCCCGGGGGTCGTGTTGACGTAGATCGCCGATCCGCCCTGGGAACGCGCCGCTTCGCGCTTCACCTCGCGGAGGATCTCGTACGCGAGCGTGTCGGTCGACCGGATGTGACCGGTGCCCGCGCAGGTCGGGCAGGCCTCGTGCAGGTACCGGTCGAGGCCCTCCTGGACCCGCTTGCGCGTCATCTCGACCAGCCCGAGGTCGCTGATCCGCAGGACGTTGGTCCGCGCGCGATCGGGCTTCAGCGCCTCTTCGAGTGCCCGGAACACCTTCTCCCGGTTCTGCTCGCGGTCCATGTCGATGAAGTCGATGATGATCAGCCCGCCGATGTTCCGCAGGCGGAGCTGGGCGACGACCTCGTGGACGGCCTCCATGTTGATCTTGAGGGTGGTGTCTTCGAGCGAGGAGCTGCCGACGTACTTGCCTGAGTTCACGTCGATCGCCATCAGCGCTTCGGTCTGGTCGATCACGAGGTAGCCGCCGGACTTCAGCCACACCTTGCGGCCCATCGACCGCTGGACCTCGTTCTCGACGCCGTACGTGTCGTAGATCGGCTCGATCCCGCGGTACAGGTGGACCCGCTCCTTCGCCGACGGCATGAAGTCGTCCATGAACGACCGCACGTCGTCGAACGTGCGCTTCTCGTCGACGACCATCCGCTCGACGTTCGAGTCGAACACGTCCCGGACGGCCCGCAGGACCAGGCCGTACTCGGAGTGCAGCTCGGACGGGGCCCGCCGGCCCTTGCACGCCTCTTGGATCCGCTGCCAGGTGCGCTCGAGGAACTCCATGTCCGCCCGGAGGGCCTCGGTCGGCGCGCCCTCGCACACCGTCCGCACGATGTACCCCATCCCGCGGCGCCGGTGCTTCTCGACGAACTCGCGCAGCCGACGCCGCTCCTTCTCCTTCTCGATCCGGCGCGAGATCCCCACGTGCTCGACCGTCGGCATGAACACGAGGTACCGCCCCGGCAAGGCGATGTGGGTGGTCAGCCGCGCGCCCTTCGTGCCGATCGGGTCCTTCGCGACCTGGACCACGATCTCCTGGCCCTCCTTCAACAGGTCCTGGATCGCGGGCTGGCCGGCGCGGGCGGTGGCGCGCGGCTTCTCGTCGACGGCGGGCGGGGCGCCCTCCTCGGGCTCCTCGGCGTGATCGTCCCCCTCGTGCATGTGCAGGAGGTCCGGGTAGATGTCGCCCACGTACAGGAACGCGGCCCGCTCGAGGCCGATGTCCACGAACGCGGCCTGCATCCCCGGGAGGACCCGGACGACCTTGCCGAGGTAGACGTTGCCGACGAACCCGCGCTCGTCCCCGCGGTCGACGTGGAGTTCGGCCAGGCGGCCGCCGTCCATCACCGCGACGCGGACCTCGCGTCCTGTGGTGGAAACGATGATTTCGGAGGGCACGTGGAGCTCCTGTGGCCCCGGGGACGGCGGTGGGGAACGCGCGAACGTTCGACCCACGGCCTCCCGCGCAGGCAAAAAGGACCGGAGGATCCGGACGCGTGCACCACCTGGACGAACGACGTTGTCCGCAGCGGGTTCACGCCACCGACCTCCCGAGCCCGTGTATCCCACGGTCCCGGATCGCCGTCAACCGCGCCGCGACAGGAGGGCGAACTTGAGGTACGACCCCTCTGGATGGCCGATCGCCACGGGGTGATCGGGCGGTTCGCCGCTCGACCACCGCCACGACCAGTCCGCGGTGGGCGCGAGCCCGTCGATCACCGCCGCGCGCCAGTCGGCGGTCGACAGCCGGGCGGTGCACGAGCTGGTCGCGAGCAGCCCGTCCGGCGCGACCCGCGTCCCGTGGTGCCGGTGGAGCTTGCGGTACGCAGCGCCCGCCGCCCCCTCCGACGCCTTGTCGTGCGCCAGCGACGGCGGATCGAGCACCACCAGCGACGAGGGCGACCGACCGGTCCACCCGAACGCGTCGGCGACCTCGAACCCGTGCCGATCCGGGTCGATCCCGTTCAACCGGAAGTTCTCGCGGGCGTCGTCGATCGCGTCCGGGGCGATGTCGACCGTGATCACCCGCGACGCGCCCCCGAGCGCGGCGGCGACCGAGAACCCGCCGGTGTACGCGAACAGGTTCACCACCGAGCGGCCGCGGGACCACCGCCTGACCAGCGCGCGATGCTCTCGTTGGTCCAGGAACATCCCCGTCTTCTGGCCGACCTCCGGCCGGACGAGCAGCTTCGCGCCGTGCTCCTCGATCACCACGACCGAAGGGACCGGCGGGCCGGCCAGCACCTCGCCGCCGGTCCGCCCGTCGACCCGCTCGACCCCGTACCGCCGGTACACCGTCTCGCACCACGGCAGCGCGGCGATCGCGCGGACGATCGGGTCGAGGTGCCGCTCCCACGCGCCCGCGTACGACCGGAGCACCGCGATCGGGCCGTACCGGTCGACCACCAGCCCGTCGAGGCCGTCTCCGGCCCCCGCGACGATTCGGTACGCATCGGTACCCCCGTCGACGAGGTCGCGCCGGAGCGTGTCCGCGCGGGTGATCCGATCCCGGATCACCTGGTCGATCCCGTCGCGCGGGCCCTGACCGAGGACCCGGACCGCGATCGGACCGTCGTCGGCGAGGCCCCACCCGACCCGGCGTCCCTGGCCGTCGTACAGGTCGACCACGGTGCCGGACGGCACGCGCGCCGGCTCCTCGCGATAGATCCACGGGTGTCCGCTCTGGACGCGGCGGGTCGCCGCCCGCGACAAGCGGAATCGGGGCACGGACAAATCGATCCCCTTCGAATGGCGAGCGCGAGCGTACGTCAAGTGAAGCGAAGACAGGAGACGCCGATGAACCGCACGACCTTGGCCATCCTCATCGCGACTGCCGCCGGAGCCGCCACCCCGGGCTGCGTGGTGTACAGCGACGACTACACCCCCGGCGGCGGCGTGATCATCGAGAACGCCGCTCCCTACGTCACCGGGGCCGACGCGTGGGTCTACTACGACCCGTACTACGTCGACGACATCTGGGCGTTCGAGGCGACTGTCGACGATCCGGACGGGGTGCTGGACGTGGCCTCCGTGTGGGCCGACGTGTACGACGAGGGCGCCGGCGGGGTGCTGGTCGAGTCGTTCGAGCTGTACCCGACCGACGACCCGTACTACTGGTACTCGGACTGGCTCGGGAGCACCACCTACCTCGACCCGTTCTGGCCGAGCTACTCGGTCGACTTCGTGGTGTACGACGCGTACGACGCGTACGGGTACACCACGGTGTGGGCGTCCACCTACTGAACCTCGAAGCAATTCGGTTCGATCCCCACGGCCTCGGCCGGTGCCCGCTCGCGTGGGTGTCCGCCGGGGCCGAGGTGGGTCCGGGATCGCCCTCCGACGGCGCGAAGTTGCATCGTGTTCCGTGGGTGTGGTACGTCTGAGTCGGTACCGGTCGCGATCGCGGTCGGACCATGCGGCGTCTCCCTCCTTTCGACGCCGATCCC
>JBEBJW010000736.1:0-4449 GCA_040079715.1 Myxococcota bacterium
CCGCGATCGTCCCGCAGGACCACCCCGAGCCACACGTCTCCAGCGTCGTCCGGCGCTTGCCAGCCGTTCGTAACGTCGACCTGGTCGGAGTCGTCGGGCTGACCGTCCCGCGGCCGGTCGAAGCTCCCCGCGGTCGCGAACCAGGTGGCGGACAGGGCCTCGCGCCGCGGAACCAGCGCGTGGGAGGCGGCGTCGTACAGCAGGTAGCCCTCGGCCCCGCCGCAGCCGACCGGCGTCGCGCAGTCGTCGGCGCAACTCCCCAGGTCCTCGCCCAGCGTGCACATCCCGTCGCCGCAGAGCGGCTCGGCCGGGCACTCCGGCCAGGACACCGTCACCGACACGTGGTCGCCCGCAGCCACCGGGGCCGGGTCCACCGTCAGCGCCGACACCGTCGGGGCCTGGTTCGAGTGGTACCCGAGGTTCCAGGCCACCGAGACCTCCTGGGTCGTCGCGGCGAGCCCGCAGCGCACGCGCACCGGCACCAGGGTGATCGCGGGGTCGAACGCCAGCGCCGGCTGGTAGAAGCCGCCGGTGGGATCGGGGTCGGTCGGGCGTCCGGGCGGCTCCCCAGCGTCGGCCGGGGGAGGGTTCGGGCCGAACCGGCTGCAGGCGTCGTCCGGGACCAGGGCGGTCACCTCCAACCCCTCGCCGATCGGCGAGAGCGCGTCCGACGATGGATCCAGGCAGGTCCTGGCGACGGGGCCGAGCTCGGCCAACGGCTTCAGCGCGGTGCAGAACGACCAGTCGATCGGCGCGGTGGCCAGCGGTCCCGAGCGGTCGGCGTACAGGGAGGTCAGCGTGACCTCGGCGCCGGGCTCGACCTCAGCCGGGTTCACCGCGACGGCGAGCGTCCTCGGTTCCGTCACCAGCGAGGTCGGGTCCACCACGGGGTCGAGGCAGGCCAGGGCGACCAGGGGGATCACGAGCGCCATCGCAGCCCCAGCACCGGGAGGAACGGCAGACCGCCGATCGGCAGGAGCTCGGTGTAGTCAGCGTTGTAGGCAAACTCCTCTACGTTGACCCGATTGGTGACGTTCTGGAGGTCGAGCGACAGGGCGAAGTCGGTCCGGGCCGCCCGCACGTGAGCGGCCACCCGCGCGTCCAGCTCGACGAACGCCGGCAGCCGGATCGCGTTGTGGCCGCCGAAGATCGGCTGGTACAGGTCGCGCCGGTCGTCGAAGTACGCACCCAGCACCTCGGTCCGCGGGAAGCCGCTGGCGACCTGGGCCCGCAGGCCGGCGTCCAGGCGAGGGCCGATCCTGGCCCCGGCGAACACCCCGAGGGTGTGCCGCTGATCGTAGTCGGAGAGCCGCCAGTCCTGCGCCGCGGCGTCGCGGCGCTCCGAGACCGCGAACGTGTAGCTCATCCACCCGTACATGCTCGAGCCGGGAGCCACGCGAACCGCGAGCTGCGCCCCGGACGACCGGCCGCTCCCCGTCGGGACCAACGCCTCGGCCCGCGCCGGCTGCCCAGCGGGGTTCCGGACGGCGAGGTCCTCGCTGCGGGTGTGGAACGCGGTCCCGTCCAGGACGAGCCACTGGCGGACAGTCCCTCCGAGGCTCGCGACCGCGTGGGTCCCGGTCGCGATGGGCAGCGCCGGGTTCCCGAACGAGGCGGACAAGTCACTGGCTTGGGGCTGCTGGCCGTACTGCCCGTACGCAACCAAGGCTCGCACGGTCGCCGAGCCGTACCGCACCGACAGCCGCGGCTCGGCCCGCAGATCCTCCTCCAACAACCCGAAGTGCGGGCTGTTCGGTTGGCGTGGCACGGCGTCGCTCACGCTCCGGACGTACGGGTCGACCCGCAGGCCGGGCCGGACCCGGATCGCGCCGTCCAGCAGCGCCACCTCCGCCTCGGCGTACGGAGCGGCGTCGACCGTGACGACCCGGAACGCGTCGGCGGAGATCTGGTCCGGTGGCGGCTGTCCGAACACCACCTCGTCGCCCTCGCGCGGCGGGAGGGCCAGCGAGCCGCGGCGGATCAGGTCCGACCGGGCCACGACCGCGTCCACTCCGCACTCAACGCCCAACCACCGCGAGAGGCGAGCCTGATACGAAGCCCGGGCGCCCACCAGCGAGACGTGGTCCTCGAGCGAGGTGTCGACCGGGCCGAAGCTGTCGACCAGCGACGACCGGTCCGCGCCCCAGTAGACCACGGCGTCGGCGCCGGTCCCGTCGGGGCGATCCCGATGGTAGCGGAGGGAGCCCCGTTGGAACGCGAGCGCCGTCGCCTCCGCCGCGGTCCGCGCGGGATCGGCGCTCAAAGCGACCCGGCGGGTGGCGTCGGAGGAGGCGAGCGCGGTCAGCTCCACCCGTTCGGACGGACCGAGGCGGAGCCCCACCCGGGCCTGTCCGTCCCAGTCGTGCGGGATCGGGAAGTAGTCCCCGACAGCCGGGTAGAACGCCGTCAGCAGCGATCCGACGTACCCGTACCGCCCGGCCACCGCGAAGCTCCAGCGGTCGCCGACGGGTCCGCCCGCCCCGCCCGCGATGTCGAACAGGTCGGCGGAGAGCTCGGCGTGCGGCTCGTCGTCGAACGACCGGGTGGTGACGGCGACCACCCCGCCGAGGCCGAGGCCGTAGGAGGCGCCCTCGCCCCCGGGGATCAGCTCGGTCGACGCGACGAAGCTGGAGCCGATCACCGAGCGCAGCCCGCCGTCGTGGTACAGCCGCGGGACCGGCACCCCATCGACGTAGATCCGGGTGTCCTGCGGCGCCGCGCCCCAGATCACCAGGTCTCCCGAGCCGAGCGACGCCCGCGCGACCCCGGGCAGCGTCTCCACCACCCGCACCACGTCGCCCTGGGTGCCCGGCACCACCCGCGCCTCGTCGGCCCCCACCACGGTGGAGCCGGGCTCGGCGCCGATCACCGGCGCGGTGACCACGATCTCCAGCGGCTCACTGGCGTCGTCAGCGCTCATCGGAGTGGTTGCGGAAACGTCACCGTCGTGAGGTACAGCCCGAGCGACGAGCCGCGATCGGCGCGGTACGCCAGGAGCTCGCCCCCGACCAGGAACCGATGGTCGACGTCGAAGGTGCCGTCGTCCCGGTCGACCCGTTGGTACAGGTCGAGCGCGAAGTTCACGTAGGGCTCGCCGCAGGCCGAGTACAGGTCGGCGTAGACCTGGTAGTCCCCCGGCGCGGGCTCACCCGGGAACACCAGCGACTCGAGGTTGGTGCCGTCGATGACGCAGCCTCCGTTGGCGTCTCGGGTCAGGGCGCCGACGCTCGGGTCGGTCGGATCGACCTCCGGATCGGCGGTGGTCGGGGCCTTGCCGTTCACGACCTTGCCGCTCGGCGTCACGACGGTGAGGTCGAGGTCGACGAGCGTATCCCACGAGAGCGCCAGGATCGTGTCCTGGGGCGCCAGCGAGTCGTCACAGGCGGCGAGGCTCCCGTCGGCGTACTCGGGCAGCACGCACAGGGTCGCGTCGTACGTAGGGCCGCCGCGCCCGTGGCGGTCGATCGCCGCGAGCCGGAGCGGGTGCAGCCCAAACGGCACGTCGTCGCCGAAGTCGACCGTGAACGAGAACGTGAGCGTGCCCGGGGCCGTCGGATCCGGCCCGCCCATCGGGACGACCCAGTAGCCGGACCGGGGCGCATCCGGGAAGGTCACCCCCACCGACCAGGCGTCGTCGGTCGCCGCTCCGGCGAAGTCGATGGCGGCCTGGCCCCGCGAGATCACGAACCCGGTGCTCGACGCGTAGCTCACCGCCGGGTTGGCGCGGTCGTCGTGGGGCAGCGGTCCCTCGACGAACCCGGCGTCGCGGACCCGGATCGACTCGTCAGCGCCCGATGGAGCGCCGGCGCAGGCCAGCAGCAGCGCCAGCGGCATCAGAACTCCACCTGGCCGGTCAACGTCCACCGATCGTTGGGCAGATCGATCGGCTCGCCGCGCCCGTCCACGCCCAACAGGTCCACCACGTAGTCGTACTGCAGGTTCAGCGCGGCTCGGTCCGGCAACCGCACGCCGGCCAGCGGCGACAACGTCAGGACCGAAGCGTCGACCGGTAGGTATTTGCCCCTACGATAGTCGGTCTGGTCGAAGGTCGGCTGGTACCGGTCGACGCGGAACCCGACCAGGCCGTGCTCGGTCAGGTCCTGCAGCGCGGAGCCGTACCAGGTGAGCTCGCGCAGGGTGTACCCGGTCGCCACGGGGTCGGCGACGTAGTACCCGCGGTCGAGGTTCGCCGCTACGGTCGCTTCCCCAGCGAGCCGGGTGGACCCGAGGCCAGTCTCGAACGCGACGCCGAGGTCCGCGCCCACCGCCCACCTCTCGAAGGTTGTAATGGGGCGGGGTACCTGATCGCGACGGGGGCGGCAGACCTGATCGCCCTGAGGGCGGCAGACGTGACCGGGGTCAGGGCGGCAGACCTGATCCACCTGAGGGCGGCAGACCTGACCGGGGTCGGGGCGGCAGACCTGATCGCGTGAACTCGCTACCCCTCCG
>JBEBJW010000737.1:0-4438 GCA_040079715.1 Myxococcota bacterium
GGGTGCGATCGAGTGGCCGCGTCGGCCGAGCTCGGCCGTCCGGCGCCGGACTTCTCGCTGAAGGCGCTCGACGGGACGACCCACACCCTCGCGCAGTACCGCGGCGAGACGGTGGTGCTCGAGTGGTTCAACCCGGGGTGCCCGTTCATCCGGGACACCCACCGGGCCGGCGGCGCCCTCGACGGAGCAGCGGCGGCCCGGGCGGCCGACGGCGTCGTGTGGCTCGCGATCAACAGCGGAGCCGCGGGCAAGGAGGGCGCGGATCCCGCCGACAACGTCGCCGCCGCCGCCGCGTGGTCCCTCGCGCACCCGATCCTGCTCGACCCGGACGGCGCGGTCGGCCACCGGTACGGCGCGGTGTCCACTCCGCACCTGTTCGTGATCGATCCGACCGGGGTGTTGGTCTATCGTGGTGCGATCGACAACCGACCGCTCGGCAAGGGCGACGGGCTCCGGGTCGACTACGTGGCCCGCGCCCTCGACGACGTGAAGGCTGGGCGGAAGGTCGCGACGCCGGAGACGAAGCCGTATGGTTGAAGCGTGAAGTACTGAATCGTGAATTCAGTATTTTCGATACATGGGTTCGATATTTCGTCATGGTCGATGTGTCGTCGCGAGGTTCCATGCGCAGGAGGAGGTCCCTGTCGTGGACACGATCCGGCTGTTCCCGTTCGGTGAGGTCGCGTGGTTCTACGGTGCGTTCACCCTCCTGGTGATCGCGCTGCTCGCCCTGGACCTGGGGGTGTTCCACCGCAAGGCCCACGAGGTCCGGTACAAGGAAGCGCTGGGGATGACCGCGCTGTGGACCGCCGTGGCCGGGCTGTTCGGGGTCGGCTTGTGGTGGTTCGCGCGCATTTCGTTCGCCTCGGATCCGAGGCTGACCGCGATCCCCGGGTTCGACGCCGAGGCCGCTGCGAACTCCGTGGCGCTCGAGTACGTCACCGGCTGGGTGATCGAGAAGGCGCTCGCCGTCGACAATCTGTTCGTGTTCGCGATGGTGTTCGCGTACTTCGGGATCCCGACCCGGTACCAACACCGCGTGTTGTTCTACGGGATCGCCGGCGCGCTCGTGTTCCGCGCGGTGTTCATCGCGCTCGGAGCCACCCTGTTGCAGTTCCACTGGGTGGTGGTGCTCGCGGGTCTGTTCCTGGTGTTCACCGGGTTGAAGATGGCGTTCGGACCGGAGAAGCCGATCGACCCGGATTCGACGTGGATCGTGCGCGCGGTCCGGCGGGTGATCCCGATCACGCCGGGGCTCGAGGGCGACCGGCTGTTCGTCCGGAAGGCGGGGCGGTGGTTCGGCACGCCGCTGCTGGTGGCGCTGGTGTGCATCGAGGCGTCGGACATCGTGTTCGCGATCGACAGCGTCCCCGCGATCTTCGCGGTCACCGACGAGCCGCTGATCGTGTTCACCTCGAACGTGTTCGCGATCCTCGGCCTGCGTTCTCTGTACTTCGTGCTGACCGACCTGCTCGCGCGGTTCCACCTGCTGAAGTACTCGCTCGCGGCGGTGCTGGTGTTCGTCGGCGCGAAGATGGTGTACCTGAACGAGGCGTTCGGCGGGAAGTTCCCGATCGCGGCCTCGCTCGGGATCGTGGTCGGGCTGCTGGTGGTCGGGGCGGCGGCGTCCGCGGTGTGGCCGAAGCCCGCGTCGGAGGTCCAGCCGGAGTGACTCAGCCGAGCAGCGCGGCCGCTCCGCTGGCGATCGCCAACGCCGCGGGGTGGCGGATCCGGCGGTCGACGGTGATCGCGTAGAACCGCTCCCGGACCTCATCGACGCGGCCGATCGGCTCGACCTCGTACTGCCGGGCGACCTCGTCGGCGGTGACCGCCGGGACGGCGAACGCGCCCAGCCCGACCTGACCGAACGCCTTGAGCAGCGCGTGGTCGGTGAACTCGCCGACGATCGACGGGGTCAGGCGCAGGTGGTCGAACCAGGTCTGGAGGCTCCGACGGAGGCTCGTGCCGTCCGCCGGGACCAGCATCGGCGCGCGATCGAGCGACGCCGGGAACCCGTCCCGCAGCCGCGCGGCGAGGGCGGGTGCTGCGACGAACACCACCCCGCACTCGCCGAGCGGGTGCTGGAACGCGCGGACCGCCGCGGTCGGGCCGATCGGGGTGTCCGACAAGACCAGGTCGACCGCGTGGGTCGCGAGCGCGGCGAGCAGCACGTCGAGCGGTCCCTCGCGGCACACCAGGTGGACCCCGCCGGGGAGGCCCAGCGCAGGCGCCAGCAACTGGCACACCACCCGCTTCGGGAGCGCGTCGAGCACGCCGACCACGAACCGGGGGCCGCTGCCGGTCCTCCGCCCGTGGACCACCTCGACCAGCTCTGCGCCGAGGCCGAAGATCGCGTCGGCGTACTGGTACACGGTGGCGCCGATCTCGGTCAGCGCGAGCGAGCGACCGCGGCGCTCGAACAGGGACTCGCCGAGATCGCGCTCGAGCTGCTTGATCTGACCGGACAGCGTGGGCTGTGACAAGCGGAGCTTGGCAGCGGCGGCCGTGACGCTGCCTTCTCGCGCGACCATCCAAAAGTACAGCAGGTGGTGGTAGTTCAGCCATTCCACCCGACCATGGTACACCGGATCAGCCAGCCAGACCCAACTCGGCCAACATCGCCTGCTCGTCGTGCGCGCGACGTTCGGCCGCGATCCGGACCGACGGGCCGACGAACAATCCGGCGACGATCGCCACGTAGCCGGCCCCGGCCCCCAACAGCCAGGGGAGCACCGACGCCCCGCCGAGCCACAGCAGGCACCCCATCCACGCCCCCGCCGCAGCGGTGGCGGTGCCGGCGAGCGCGGCCCCCGCACCGATCCCAGCCGGACGGCAGTCGTAGGCGATGGCCGCCGAGACCGCCAGGGCAGCCCCGAGGCCGGCGAACCCGAGGGTGGCGAGCCCTCCGACCGCAGTCGTCGCGAGGCCGCCGAGGACGTTCTGGGCGACGATCGCGGCGCAGGCCACGGCGACCGCGAACAGGGCGAGCGCGAGACGGTGCGCGAACCGCAGGCCGTGGCGGACCGCGATCGGGTGCGGGCTGTGGGCCTCGACCTCGGACTGGCGAGGGTCGAGCACCACCTGGGTCAACGCGAGCCGATCGTGTACGCACCGGCGGTCGCCGGCGAAGATCGGCAGCAGGTCGACCACCGCGAACAGCCCGAGGGTGACCGAGCCTGCCAGCCCGGGGACGAACGACCGGATCACCACCGCCCGGAGGAACCCGACCGGCGCGCCATCCTCGCCGACGACCCGGATCCCGACCGACCGCTTGCCGACGGTGGTGCCGTCCGACGCGAGGGTGAACCACTGGACCCCGATCAACAACGCCACCGCACAGGCGAACACGAGCTCCGTGAGCAGGTCCGGGAGCCAGCGTCGCAGCTCGGGCAGCGCGATCCCCGCGGCGATCCCGGCTCCGACGGCGCCCACCGCGGCCACCCCGACCAGCGACTGGTCGATCAGGCGGGCGGTCAACCGGTACGACAGCTCGGCGAGCGCGGGGGCGGGGACGTCCAGGGGCACCTCCACCCGCTCCATCGCTCGGGACCGTCGGTGGATCCCGAAACTGTAAACTACTGAAACAGTTCGGACCCGCGCGCCCGGTACGTCGACCCGCGGTGCCGCGTTACCGGGCCGGATGACCACCCTCCGACGCCCGGTCGGCCGCCCGCGCGATCCCGTGTCGCGCGACGCGTTGCTCGGCGCTGCGATCCGGGTCTTCGCCCGGGACGGATTCGGGGCGGCCACCCTGGCGGCGATCGCCCGCGAGGTCGGGATCACCAAGGGCGCGCTCGCGTACCACTTCTCGACCAAGGAGCAGCTGTACTTCGCCGTGCTGGCGGAGATCGTCGACGGGTTCGGCGCGTTCGTCGGCGCGGCGCTCACCGGCGTGGGGACCTGGAGCGAGCGGCTCGACGGGCTCGGGGCGGCGGTCGTGCGGGTCCTCGGTGCCCAGCCGGACGTGGCGCGGCTGATGTTGCGCGAGCTGACCGACGGCGGGCCGTACCTCGCGGCGGCCGGCGCGGCGGAGCTCGAGCGGCTCCTCGGAGCGATCTCGGCGTTCCTGGCCGAGGGCGCGGCGGACGTCGATCCGCGGCAGCTCGCCGGCACGATCGTCGCGTTGCACGTCGGGTGGTTCGGCGCCCACGGCCTGTCGGCCCGCCTCGTCGACGGAACCCCGACCGATCCGGCAGAGATCGAGCGCCGGGTCGAGGCGGTCACCCTCCAGGTGCGACGCCTGTGCGGGGTGGCCGGAAACGGGGTATCCGAGCACCGATGACGGTCCGTCGGCTGTTGGTGGGCGTCGGGATGGCGATCGTGGCCCTGATCGGCGCCGCGGTGGGCCTGTCGGTCGACCACGACGGGACGCCGATCGCTGCGCCACCCCCCGCCGCGCTCGCGACGCCGGCGCCGCCGGTCCGGGCGGTCCCCGAGC
>JBEBJW010000738.1:0-4435 GCA_040079715.1 Myxococcota bacterium
TACGCGCCCTCGGCCCGTCGCGCATGCCTGCGGCATGCCCTCCCGCCCCGCGAACGAGCCTGCCTCAGCGTGCTCGGTCCGACTACCCGATCGGTGCTCTGGAATCACCGGGCGACGATACCCCGTCGCGGGGGCGCCCGATCGGGCGCGGTGGTTGTGGGCGATCCTCCGGCCTCGCTGCGGACCCGGCTGGCGCGCGTTACGGGGCGCGGCTGGGGGCGTTCGTGTACGGTCTGGTGTTGATGGCCCACTCGTTGCTGCGGTGGCTGGTCCTGGTCGCGATGACGGCGCTCGGCGTCCGGGGGGTGATCGGTTGGCAGTCCGCGGCCCCGCACACCGCCCTCGACCGGCGGCTGGCGCTGGTGACCCTGATCGTGCTCGACCTGCAGCTCACCCTCGGCCTGGCGTTGCTCGCGGTCAGCCCCACGGTCCACGGCGCGTTCGCCGACATGGGCGCGGCGATGGGCGACGCTGCCATCCGGCTCCGGGTCGTGGAGCACCCGTTCACGATGGTGCTCGGCGTGGCGCTGTTCCACGTCGGTTACGCGCTGACCAAGCGGCGAACGGACGACGTGTCCCGCCACCGGACGAGCGTGATGTTCACCTGTGCGGCGTTGGCCCTGGTCCTCTCGCGCATCCCCTGGTGAGATCGGCCCACGCCTACCCCGGGTCGGCCCCGGGCGTTATGAGGGCGGCCCGAAGCGCGGCCCGTCGCCTGGGTCGCCGGATCCCGCTCCCTGGACCCCGAGGGGCGACCGCTCGGACCTGGATTTCCCGCTCGACCGCTCGGGGCTGGACCCGAGCCGACGGAGGCGTCAGATGACCCCCGAGGAGCTGTTCTACAGTTTCCCCGAGCCCGTACCGGCGATCTGCTGGAAGCTGCGGGACGTGATCTTCGAGGAGGCCCCGGCCGCCGTCGAGGCCGTCCGCCCGCGGTGGAAGGTCCTCGGGTTCGACCTCGACCAGTACTTCTGCGCGATCGCGCCGCAGAAGGACCACGCCCGGCTGATGTTCGAGTTCGGGATCGAGCTCGCGGACCCGGAGCGCAAGCTGCTCGGCAGCGGCACCCAGGTCCGGTTCCTCCGGTTCGGCGCGCCGGAAGACATCGACGAGGCGGTGGTCCGCCACTTCGTCCGGCTCGCGATCGCCCACCAGGCCCGGTAGGCGCTACAGCCAGTCGGACGTGTCGCACGGACGGGCGCTGAACCCGCCGGACAGGCGGTCGTCGCCGCCGAAGTCGACGTCGAACCGGCCGTGGATCAGCTCGCTGTCGGCGCGGTCGATCTCGAGCTCGCCGTCTTCGCCCTGCTCGTCCTCGGCCTGGAGCAGCTCGCCGTCCTCGCAGGCGTCCTCGCACGCGTCGGCGTCGAACAGGTCCGTGCCGTCGTACCGGTAGAACGCGGTGCTGAACTCCCCCTCCCCGACCGCCGGGTCGTAGTCGAACGTGCCGACCTCCTCGTCCGACGTGTTCACGGTGAAGATCGTGCTCCAGTACGTCTCCTGGCGCAGGTGGTACGTCTCGGCCAGGTCGAGGTACTCGTCGCACAGCGCGTCGCACGACAGCTCGAACGTGCTCGCGAGGTCGTCGTACACGTCGCACGCGGTCGGGAAGTCGGTCACCACCACCACCGTGGCCTCGTAGTCGCCGAGCGGCCCGAGGTTGACCGACAGGGTGTCGAAGAACGCGTCGCGCGCGCCGCCGACCGGCTCGCCGTCGATCTGCCCGCCGAGGTGTGCCGGGCCACAGGCGCCCAGCGCCATCACCACCGGAACGATCCGCATCGCATCTCCTCCGGGTGGAGGACTAACGGGGGTACCCGAGGTTCGGCGACAGCCACCGCTCGACCTCGGCCAGCTCGACGCCCTTCCGGCGCGCGTAGTCTTCGATCTGATCGCGCCCGAGCGGACCGACCCCGAAGTACCGGGCCGCGGGGTGCGACAGGTACAGGCCGCTGACGCTGGCCGCCGGCCACATCGCCATCGACTCGGTCAGGGTGATGCCGGTGCGGGCCTCGGCGTCGAGCAGGGTCCACAGCGTGCGCTTCTCGGTGTGGTCGGGCTGGGCGGGGTACCCCGGCGCCGGCCGGATCCCCTCGTACCGCTCCTTCAGCAGGTCCGACACCGGGAGGTGCTCGTCCGGCGCGTAGCCCCACACCGTGCGCCGGACCTCCTCGTGGGCCCACTCGGCGAACGCCTCCGCCAGCCGATCCGCGAGCGACTTCAGCAGGATCGCGTCGTAGTCGTCGTGCTCGGCCTGCATCCGCGCGACCACCTCGTCGACGCCGATCCCCGAGGTCACCGCGAACCCGCCGATCCAGTCGCACGGCCCGTCCGACGGCCCGACGAAGTCCGCGAGCGACAGGCACAGCTCGAGGTGCGCCTGCTGTTGGCGCAGCATGTGGAACGTCGCGCGACGGGTCTGGCGGGCAGGACCGTCCCACACGATCACGTCGTCCCCGTCGGAGTTCGCCGGGAACAACCCGGCCACCCCGCGGAACGTCAGCCACCGCTCGGCGCGGATCCGATCGAGCATCGCCCGCGCGTCGTCGAGCAGCTTGCGCGCCGGCGGGCCCATCGTCCCGTCGTCGAGGATCCGCGGGTAGCTCCCGCGCAGCTCCCACGCGTGGAAGAACGGCGTCCAGTCGATCCGCTCGACCAGCGCGTCGAACGGCGGCGACAGGTCGGTCAGCCCCGGACGGGCCGGCGGACGGATCGCCGGGGCGATCGGGGCCCGCTTCGCCCGCGCCTCCGCCAGCGGCCGCAGCTTGACCGCCCGCTCCTGGCGCGACGCCCGCAGCGCCTCGTACTCGGCCGCGACCCCGGCGACGAACGCGTCCTTCTGGCCGGCGCTGGTCAGCGCCGACGCCACGCCGACCGCGCGCGACGCGTCGACCACGTGGACCACCGGCCCCGAGTACTTCGGCGCGACCCGCAGCGCGGTGTGGGCCTTGCTGGTGGTGGCCCCGCCGATCAGCAGCGGGACGGTGAACCCCTGGCGCTCCATCTCGCCCGCGACGTGGACCATCTCGTCGAGCGACGGGGTGATCAGCCCGGACAGGCCGATCAGGTCGGCTCCGAGCTCGATCGCGGTGTCGAGGATCTTCTGGGACGCGCACATCACGCCGAGGTCGATCACCTCGAAGTTGTTGCACTGGAGGACCACGCCCACGATGTTCTTGCCGATGTCGTGGACGTCGCCCTTCACGGTCGCCATCACCACCCGGCCCTTCCGCTCGGCCCCGCCGGCCTGCTCGCGCTCTAGGAACGGCGTGAGGTACCCGACCGCCTTCTTCATCACCCGGGCCGACTTCACCACCTGCGGCAAGAACATCTTGCCGGCCCCGAACAGGTCGCCGACGATGTTCATGCCGTCCATCAGCGGCCCCTCGATCACCAGGATCGGCCGCCCGAGGACCTCGAGCGCCTCGGCGGCGTCCGCCTCGACGTGATCGGCGATCCCGTGGACCAGGGCGTGCTGGAGCCGCTCGGTGACCGGCAGCTCGCGCCACGCCGTGTCGACCTTCGACTCCTTGGTCTTTCCCTTCGCCCGACCGGCGATCTCGAGCAGGCGCTCGGTCGCGTCGGTCCGGCGGGCCAGCACCGCGTCCTCGACCCGCTCCCGCAGCTCGGGGTCGAGGTCGCCGTACAGCGGCAGCGCGCCGGCGTTGACGATCCCCATGTCCATCCCGGCGCGGATCGCGTGGTACAGGAACACGGTGTGGATCGCCTCGCGGACCGGGTTGTTGCCGCGGAAGCTGAAGCTGACGTTGCTGACGCCGCCCGAGATCCGGACGTGCGGGATCCGCCGCTTGATCTCGGCGCAGGCCTCGATGAAGTCGAGCGCGTACCGGTCGTGCTCGCTCATCCCGGTGGCGATCGCGAACACGTTCGGGTCGACGATGATGTCCTCGGGCGGGAACCCGACCCGGTCGACCAGGATCCCGACCGACCGCTCCAGGATCTCGAGCCGCCGAGCGACCGAGTCCGCCTGGCCGCGCTCGTCGAACGCCATCACGATCACGGCGGCGCCGTACTTGCGGACCAGCTTCGCCTGGCGGACGAACTCCTCCTCGCCCTCCTTCAGCGACACCGAGTTGACGATCGACTTGCCCTGGACGCACTGCAGCCCGCGCTCGATCACCGAGAACCGCGAGCTGTCGATCACGATCGGGACCTTCGCGATGTCCGGCTCGCACGCGACGAGGTTCAGGAACCGGACCATCGCGGCCTCGGAGTCGAGCATCCCCTCGTCCATGTTCACGTCGATCAGCTGAGCGCCGTTCTCGACCTGCTGGCGGGCGACCTTGGTCGCGGTCTCGTAGTCCTCCCTGCGGATCAGCTCGGCGAACTTGGCCGAACCGGTCACGTTGGTCCGCTCGCCGATGTTCACGAACAGCTGCGACCCGTCGATCGTCATCGGCTCGAGGCCGGACAG
>JBEBJW010000739.1:0-4432 GCA_040079715.1 Myxococcota bacterium
GGTTGATCCACCCGTCAGCGGGGCTTGCACCGGGCGAACTCCGCCACGCACTGCAGCGCGACCGTCTTGCCCGCCACCACCGTCACCTCGCCCGCCCCGACCGGGTCGGTCGTGCCCGGGAACCGCGCCAGCACCCGGTACTTCCCGGCCGGCACCGGGTCCCCGGTCGGCAGGCGGGTCGACGAACCGGCGGGCTGGAGCCACACCTCGTCCGCGCCGACCGCGGTCACCCGCCCGGGACCGGTCGACGCGGGACTCGGCGACGGAGACGGAGACGGGGACGGCGACGGCGACGCCGAACCGGGGCGCTCGGTCGGGTCCGGCGCGCCGTCCGGCGACGTGGCGGGCGTCGGCGCGGTCGAGGTCGGCGCGGGCGCTGGACCCGGCGACGGCGGGACCGCCGGTGAGACGGGGGGCGTCCTCGTGGACGGCTCGGACGGGGGCGCGGACACGGCGCGGGCGATCGCGTCCGGCGGCGGCCCGCCGTACCGAACGATCGCCCACATCCCCACGATCCCGACGCTGACCATCGCGACGAACGACCCGAGCGCGACCACCAGCGACAGGCCGAGCCACACCCCGCTCCGACGCCGGGGGGCGGGCTCGCGCTCCGGCCGCTCGACCGCCCGCCCCGCCGCGGGCATTCGGGGCAGCACCGGCTCGAGGACCACGTCGTCGGGCTCCCGCCCCGCCGCGACGCCTCCGCGGCTCGGTCGATCGAGCTTCGGGAGGTGCGACAGCGTCTCGGTCGCGATCTCCGCCGCGGCGTCCCCCGCGGGCCCGTGCGCCGGCAGCCACCGCGGCCGGGACGAGGCGGGTGCCGTCGGGCTCTGGGCGAACGACGTGGGCTCGGGCTCGTTGTCGAGGAACCGGACCACCCGGCCGCAGTCGTCGAGGCGCCGGTCGACCGACACCACCAGGAGCTGGTCGATCAGGTGGTGGATCAGCGCCGGGGCCTCGGGGGCGATCCGCTGCGACGGGACGCGGTCGCCGGTGGTCACCTGGTTGAACAGCTCGACCACGTCGTCGCCCTGGAACGCGGGCACCCCGCACACCAGCCGGTACAGCACGCACCCGAGCGACCACAGGTCCGCCCGCCGGTCGACCCCGCTGGCGTCGCGGATCTGCTCCGGCGCCATGTACCCGGGGGTCCCCATCGTCGCGCCGACCCGGGTCCGGCCCAGATCGCGGTTCGTGTCCTTCGCGAGGCCGAAGTCGGTGACCTTCGGGATCAGCCGGTCGCCGACCAACGCCAGCAGCACGTTCGCCGGCTTGAGGTCCCGGTGGACCAGGCCGCGGACGTGCGCCTGACCGATCCCGGACGCGACGCCGCGGAACAGCGCGATCGCCTCGTCGACCGTCGGGCGGTACCGCGCGAGCCACGCCTCGAGCGTCGGCCCGTGCACGAACTCCATCAGCAGCGCCGGCTGTCCGGCGATCGTCAGCACGTCGGTGACCCGGACCACGTTCTCGTGCTGGAGCCGCGACTGGATCTGCCCCTCGCGCACCAGCCGCTCGCGGACCTCCGACGCCGCGATCGTCAGCACCTTGAGCGCGTGCGCCGTCCCCAGCGTCTCGTGCCGGACGCGGTACACCACCGCCATCCCGCCCTCGCCGAGCTTGCCTTCGACGAGGTACCGGTCGACCCGCTGGCCGGTGGTGAGCACCGACGCCTAGAACTGGCCGACCAGGAACGCGGTCGTGCCGAACCCGAGGGTCGCGACCAGCGCCGCGGCCGACCCGAGCACCAGGGTGTTGTTGGTCGTCCGCAGCCCGTCGAGCGTGTCGTACGACGCCTCCGGCCGGTCGTACTGCCCGTGGACCACGAACGCGCCGCCGTACAGCGCGCCCGCAGTCACCGCCCCGACCGCAGCCACCGTCAGCAGGCCCTTGTTCGGCCCGGCCCACGCGGGGACCGGCCGCGGACCGGGCACCGCGGTGAGGTTCCGGGTGGTGGCCGGCGCGGGGACCGGGATCGCGGCGGTCCGCTCGCGCGGGGCGTAGCTCGGCAGCGGATCACCGGGCCACAGGTACCCGGTGGACGAGACCTGCCCGTCGCCGTCGACCAGCTGGACCAGGGTCGGGAAGTCCCGGGGCCGCTCGGCGATCGGCCGCCCGTCGAACAGGATTCGCCCGTCGACCGGGTCCGCCACCGACAGCCGGACCCCGGCGTCCGGATCGATCGCGACGTACTCGACCAGCACCGGGTTCCCGGCCGGGACGAGCGACTCCGGGAACTTGAAGTTCGGCTCGAGCGCCCGGGCCGCTGCGAACGCCGTCCGCGCGCTGGTGGGGTTCCGGTCGAGGAACCCGCGCAATCCCTGGTACCGGTGGACCTCGGCCGCGAGGTGTGCGGTGACCTCGTCGGTCAGGCACGGGACGGCCCCGTCGAGGGTGACCATCGCCGCGTGGAACCCGACCATGTCGAGGTTGCCGTACGCGGACCGCGCGCCCTCGATCAGGGCGACGAGCTCGGCCGACGACGTCCCGCGCGGACACGCCGCGTCGGCGGGTGCGACGGCCCAGGCCACCACGACGATCACGGTCCACATCCGCCGAACGGTACCCCAACCGCGACCGCCGTGCACGCGCGGGGATACGGACCGGCGGTGCGGATCGTGTCGCTCGCGTGCTCGAACACCGAGATCGTCGCTGCCCTCGGCCTCGCGGACCGGCTGGTGGGCCTCGACGACCACTCGGATCACCCGCCCGAGGCGGTGGCGGGGGTGGCGCGCCTCGGCCCGGACCTGTCGATCGACGTCGACCGGGTGCGGGCCTGCCGCCCGGACGTGGTGCTCGCGTCGCTGACGCTCCCGGGCCACGAGCGCGTGGTGGACGCGATCGCTGCGACCGGGATCACGTACGTGGCGCCGGATCCGTGGTCCCTCGCGGACGTGTACCGCGACGTGCGGGACATCGCGGCGCTGCTCGGGGTCTCGGCGCGCGGCGAGGCGGTGGTGGCCGCGATGCAAGCGGCGCTGGTCCAGCGGCCCACCGCGAACGACGCGCCGTCGGTGCTGGTCGAGTGGTGGCCGAAGCCGGTGATCGTGCCGGGGCGCCGGTCGTGGGTCACCGACCTCGTGGGGCTGGCCGGCGGACGCAACCCGTGGGCGGATCGCGACGTGCGGTCGACCCCGGTGACCGACGCGGAGGTGGTGGCGGCGGCGCCGGACGCGGTGGCGGTCGCGTGGTGCGGCGTCCCGGAGCGGCGGTATCGGCTCGAGGTGGTCGAGCGGCGCGCCGCGTGGGCCGGGGTCCCGGCGGTGCGGGAGCGGCGGATCGCCCCGATCTCCGAGGCGTACCTCGGTCGACCTGGCCCGCGGCTGGTCGAGGGGTACCGGAGGCTGTGCGCGCTCCTCGACCGGTGCCCACCGCGGGCCACGTAGCGCTCGGTCGATCGCCGACTTACGCTTCCGCCCGAGGTGCGGGATGGTCGAGCACGTGCGCCCGGAGTCTCCGTTCGACGGGCGGTACGAGATCGAGGGGTTCCTCCGCCCGGGCCGGTACGGGGACCTGTGGGCGGCGCGCCGGGCGCCCGACGGCGGCGCGGTCGCGCTGAAGCTGCTGAAGCCCGAGCTGTTCAAGGACGGCGAGGCGATCCGGCGGTTCCAGCGCGAGGTCCGGCTGCTGTTGGCGTTCGAACACCCGTACCTGCTGCGGGTCCTCGACCACGGCACCACCACTGGCGGAGACCCGTACGTGGTGCTCGAGCGGCGCGAGGGGCGGCTGCTGTCGGATCTGGTGGCCCGCGGGCCGCTGCCGCTGGTGCGGGTGCGGACGATCGGCGCCCAGATCGCCCGGGTGCTCGCCGCCGCCGCCGCGCGCGGGATCGTCCACCGCGGGCTGTGCCCGGACGCGATCCTGCTGGTCGGCGAGACCGACGAGGTCAAGGTGCTCGACTTCGGCCTCGCGATCGTGTTCCGAGCGGAGGGCGAGCCACGGCTGACCGAGCACGGCCAGCGCCTCGGCGACCCGGTGTACATGGCGCCCGAGTACATCCAGGAGTTCCGCAGCGACGGCAAGTCGGACCTGTACGCCCTCGGGATCCTGCTGTACGAGCTCGCGACGGGCGATCCGCCGTTCCGCGGGCGCCCGATGGACGTGCTGGACGCGCACGTGTCGACCACGCCAGCGGCGCCGTCGGCGGCGGTGGGCTCGGCGCTCGACCGGGCGACGTCGGGGGCGGAGCCGGTGCCGGCGTGGTTCGACGGCCTGGTGCTCGCGCTGCTCGACAAGGACCCCGAGCGGCGCCCGGACGCGACCGGGGTGGCGCGGAGCCTGGTGGCGGCGCAGTGGCCCCCGCCGTCGGACGTGACCGGCCCGTTCGCGACCTAGCAGGCCTCGGGAAAGCTCGCTTCGCGAGGTTCCCGGCCTGCTGGATGCCGATGGCTCGCCTTCGGACCGCCGCCCTCCGGGCGACCCTCCGCTCCCT
>JBEBJW010000740.1:0-4412 GCA_040079715.1 Myxococcota bacterium
CCGAGGCCAGGCGCGCCACGAGGTACGGCGGCGCCAGCGCCACCGACAGGCCCAGGCCGTGAATCGAGCGCACCTCGCCGCGCGGCGTCGGCACGGCGGCGTTCGGGCTCGGGGCCGGGCGTCGCCGGGCCGAGGATCCGGTCGACCCGGGGGTCGGGGTGGTGGTCGAGGTCGCGCCGGGAGCCGCGGTCGGCCTCGGAGACCCGCTCGCGGTGGTCCACCACCGGGACGGCCACGCGCTCGAGGCCGCGCTGGCGCTGCTCGCGGACGCGATCGTCGTCGGCGACGGCCCGGCCGAGGTGCCCCCGCTGATCCGAGGCCGGGTGGACTGACGGGAGCGCGCAGGCGCCCGAGGTGTTAGCTGCCGCGGTCTTTGGAGGACCCGTGCCGACTCTCGGAGCGTGGATCACCGTCGCCGCGTACGCGCAGGACGCCGCGACGTTCGTGCCCCGCGACACCTCGATCGTCGACCGCGGGGTGTCCCTGGTCGGGATCGTGGCGTTGCTCGGCCTGTGTTGGCTGTCGTCCGAGAACCGGGCCGCGGTGAAGTGGCGGCCGGTCGCGTGGGGGATGGCGCTCCAGCTGCTGATCGCGCTGGTCATCCTGTCGCCGACGCTGTCCGGCTGGTTCTACGCCGGGGTGAACGCCGGGATGGGCAAGCTGCTCGGGTTCACCGCCGAGGGCGCGTCGTTCGTGTTCGGGTCGATCGAGCCGCACGAGGCGGTGGTGGGCTCACCGGCGGCGATCGTCGCCGGGCAGGGCGAGCACAAGCTGATCCTCGGCGCGGTCTCTCCGGGGGTGAAGACGTTCGCGTTCTGGATCCTGCCGACGATCGTGTTCTTCAGCACCTTGACGAACGTGCTGTACCACATCGGCGTGATGACGCTGGTGGTGCGCGGCATCGCGTGGGTGATGGTCCGGACGCTCGGGACCAGCGGGGCCGAGTCGCTGTGCGCCGCCGCGAACATCTTCCTCGGTCAGACCGAGGCGCCGCTGCTGATCCGGCCGTTCGTGCCGACGATGACCCGGTCCGAGCTGGCCGCGGTGATGGTCGCCGGGTTCGCGACCGCGGCGGGGGGCGTGATGGGGGCGTACGTCGGGTTCCTGTCCGGGGTCCCGAACATCGCCGGCCACCTCGTGATCACCTCGATCATGGGCGCTCCGGCCGCGCTGGTCTGCGCGAAGCTGATCGTGCCCGAGACGGCGAAGAGCGAGACCGCCGGCGACGTCGACATCCGGTTCCAGAACACCGCGTCGAACGTGGTCGAGGCGGCAGCGGCCGGCGCCGCCGACGGCGTGCGGCTCGCGATCAACGTCGCCGGGATGCTGATCGCGTTCGTCGCGCTGGTCGCGATGGTGAACTGGGCGATCTCGTTCGTCCCGCTGACCCGGTGCGCGGACGGCTGGACCGGCGGCTACGCGTGCGCGGTCGGGGAGGCCCACGCGCTCGGCCTGTCGGACATCCTCGCGGTGCTGTTCGCGCCGCTCGCCCTCGCGATGGGGATCCCGATGTCCGAGTCGCTGACCGTCGGGCAGCTCCTCGGCGACAAGATGGTCCTGACCGAGTTCATCGCGTTCATCCACCTCGGCGACATGGTCCACGGGGCGACGCCGGTGCTGTCCGAGCGGAGCGTGATCATCGCGAGCTACGCGCTGTGCGGGTTCGCGAACTTCGCGTCGATCGGGATCCAGCTCGGAGGGATCGGCGGCCTCGCGCCGGCGCGGATGTCGGAGTTCGCGTCGCTCGGGTTCCGGGCGATGTGGGCGGCGACCCTCGCGTCGTGCCTCCGGGGCGCGATCGCCGGGCTGTTCCTCTGACGCCGCTCCGCTGACGGGGCGGGTCCGGTGCGGCCCGTTCCTGTGATGGGCCCTGTTCCTGGCCCTGGGACAGCCAGCTCCGGTGACGGACCCTGTTCCGACAGGACAGGCTCGCCCGCTACCAGACGGGCTTGCCCTGGTTGTGGTCGGCCACCATCCGCGGGATGAAGATCAGGTCGATCACGGTCCCGACGCCGCAGAACCCGCCGGTCAGGAACCACACGATCCCGGAGACCCACCGGCCGGTGTAGAACCGGTGCAGCCCGGCGAACCCGAACATGCTCGGCAGCCACAGCAGGTAGGCCCACCCGACCGAGCGCTCGGTGCGGCGTTCGAGGGCGTTGTCCGACATCGATCCTCCCCAGGCCCGTCATACGGGCGCGAGGGAGATCTATTGCGCCCCGTCGAGGCGTTCACGTCGGCGATCGAGCCACCACATCACCGCGGCTCCCCCGCGGCGGGCGAGGCCGGTGACCGGCGAGCGGACCCAGGCGAACCGGGGCTCGAACCACAGCGCGGCGGCGAGGACTGCGGGTCGCATCATCCGGGGATCCTCCCGTCACGGATTGCTGCATGGTCCGTGCCAGGTCCTGGACACGCGCGAACCCGGATCCCCGGCGGATCGGTGCGTCGTCCGGGTGACAGTTGGGCCGATCCGGTGCGTAGCGGCCTACGCACCCGCGCGGGCGTCGGCCGGGCTGGTTACGACGGGACGCCGACGGAGGGTCGATGATCCAGGAGTTCGCGGGGCTCGTCCCGCGGATCGTGCCCGGGGGATGGGTCCACGACAGCGCGGTGGTGATCGGCGACGTGGTCGTCGAGGCCGGCGCGAGCGTGTGGCCGATGGTCGTGCTCCGCGGTGACATGGGGCCGGTGCGGATCGGCCGCGACTCGAACGTCCAGGACGGCACGATCGCCCACGACACCACCGACCGGTCGGAGACCGTGGTCGGGGACCGCGTCACGATCGGCCACCGCGCGGTGTTGCACGGGTGCCGGATCGGCGACGACGTGCTGATCGGGATGGGCTCGATCGTGATGGACAACGTGATCGTCGGCGCCGGCAGCTTCGTCGCCGCCGGGACGCTGCTGCCGCCGGGCAAGGTGATCCCGCCCGGGTCGTTCGTGAAGGGCTGGCCGGGGCGGGTCGAGCGCGCGGTCGGTCCGAAGGAGGCCGAGCAGATCGCGTTCTCGTGGACGAGCTACCGCGAGAAGCTGCGGATCTGGCTCGAGCGGGGCGCCTGACGGATGCGGCTCGCGCGGCTCGAGCTGTACGGCTTCAAGTCGTTCCCGGATCGGACCACGTTCCACTTCGGTCCCGGCATCTCGTGCGTGGTCGGGCCGAACGGGAGCGGCAAGTCGAACGTGGTCGACGCGCTGAAGTGGTGCATCGGCGAGCAGTCGGCCCGCAGCCTGCGCGGCGCCGAGATGACCGACGTGATCTTCGCCGGCTCGACCGACCGCAAGCCGGTCGGGTTCGCCGAGGTGATCCTGACCCTCGCGACCGACGAGGAGCGCCCGTTCTCCGGGGACTACGCCGCGCTGCGCGAGGTGCAGGTCGGTCGGCGGCTCCACCGGACCGGGGCGTCGGAGTACTCGATCAACCAGACCCGGGTCCGCCGCCGGGACGTGATCGAGCTCCTGCTGGACTCCGGTATCGGCAACGACCTGTACTCGTTCATCGAGCAGGGCCAGGTCGACAAGATGATCTCCGCCTCGCCGGAGGATCGGCGGTCGCTGATCGACGAAGCGGCCGGGATCTCGCGGTACAAGGCCCGTCGCCAGGAGGCGGCCGAGCGGCTCGAGGCGACCGCGGCCCAGCTCGACCGCGCCGCCGACGTGGTCGACGAGATGGCCCGCCACCTCCGGGCCCTCGAGGGGCAGGTCCTCAAGGCGGCCGAGTTCCGGCGGCTCGGAGCAGTGGTCCGCCAGCACGAGCTGGTGCTCGCGCTGGCGAAGCACCTCGCGCTGTCCGAGGAGCGGGTCGCGATCCGGGACGAGATCGCCGGCCTGAAGGACCAGGAGGAGGCCCACCGGACCGAGGTCGCGCGCCGAGAGGAGGACCTCGGGCAGCGCCGGGACGAGCTCGCGGTGGTCGAGGCCGGGATCGTGGCCCTGCGCGACCAGCTCGCCGAGCTCGACGGCGCGATCCGCGAGGCGAACGCCACAGCCCAACTCCACGAGCGTCGCCACCACGAGCTGATCGTCGAGCGGGACCGCGCCGCGGGCGAGGCGGAGCACCAGGCGGAGCGGGCCGAAGCGGCGACCGTCGACGCCGAGGGAGCCCGGGCCGAGGTCGCCGCCCTCGAGGAGCGCGGGGCGGGGCTGGAGGCGGACGCGAGCGCTGCGGAAGCGGCGGCGGCGGACGCAGATCGGGTGCTGGTCGACGCCCGGCGAGCCCGGTCCGAGGCCGAGGCCGCAGTCCAGCGCGCGTTGGCGGCCCGGATGTCGGCCGAGACCGCGCTGACCCAGGCCCAGCGGGCCCACGGGGAGCGCGAGCTCCGGATCGCGTCGCTCGAGGCTGATCGGGCCGAGCGGCGGGCCGACCGGGTGACCGCGGTCCACGCGCACCAGAGCGCGGACAAGGTCCGGAT
>JBEBJW010000741.1:0-4400 GCA_040079715.1 Myxococcota bacterium
CGGCGATCCCGGCCGCCCACAGGTACCCGACCCGCCCGCGGCCGCTCAGGTGGAGGGTGGTGGCCGCGGCGGTCGCCAGCGCCACGTGGCTCGACGGGAACGCCGCCGCGTAGTGCGGGTTGGTCGCGTACACCATCCGCGCGACCTCGGTGAACGGGCCGAACGCGGCGCCGGTGGGCCCGCCGGTCGGGTGCAGGCCGCCGCTCGGGATCACGAGCCAGATCAGCGCGCAGCCGGCGAACGCGGTCAGCACCGCCGTTCCGTACCGCCGGGCCTGGTCGGGATCCTGTCGGAACAACCAGAAGAACCCGACGGGGATCCCGACATAGTACGACGTGTAGAACGCGTTCGCGAGCTCCTCGATCGGGCCGCCGAGCAGGGCGGTGGTCGGCACCCCGTGGGGCCACCCGAACAGCACCGCGTCGAACCGCAGCAGCACGGGGTCGACGTACCGGTGCGGGGTCAACATCACGGTCTCGACCGCCTGCTGGTACAGGATCGGCCAGAACAGCAACGGATAGCCGGCCTGGACCAGCCGCCCGACCGCCGGACCGGGGCGTCCCATCCGGGCGGCGAGGCCCGTGGCGAGCAGCCCGCCGAACACCAGCAGCGCGCCGAGCACGTGGCGCGCGTCGCCGTACAGGGCGGCGTACCCCACGTACACGATCAGCAGGCCCATCGACAGCGTCAGCGCCAGCGGCACCCGGCGCGGCAGCTCGACCGCAGTCGCCGCCGCGCGCGCCCGATTCCACAGGTCGAACCCAACAGAGGGCCCGTTCCGGTCGCCGGGGGTCATGAAACCTCCGCCCTACACTGGTCACCTATGACGAACCGTCCAGGTGATCGGGCGGGTGTTCGACGAATGGTGACCGCCGGCCCTTCGACCGGCCACGCGTCAGTACGTCGGCAGGGTCGGGTCGATCTCGCGGGCCCACGCGAGCACGCCGCCGTCGAGGTCGAACACCCGGGTGAATCCCCGCTCGACCAGCGCCTGCGCGGCCTTCGCCGACCGGGCGCCGCTCTTGCACGACACGAGGATGTCGCGGTCGCGCGGCAGCTCACCGGCGATCCCGCCGACCGTCTCGTGCGGCTCGAGCCGATCCACGAACGGAAGCGACACGATCTCGGCCTCGTGGGGCTTGCGGACGTCGAGCACGAACGGGCGCCACCCCGCGGCCCGCCGGTCGGCGAGCTCCCGGACGGTGATCCGGGTGACCGGGCTCGTCGCGGCGGCGGCCTGGGCGGCGAGCAGCGCCTGGGGCACGCCGCAGAACTGGTCGTAGTCGATCAGCGCGGTGATCGGCTGGCGGTTCGGGTCCCGCCGGAGCTTGAGCTCGCGGAACGTCAGGTTCAGCGCGTCGTACAGCAACAGGCGGCCGGACAGGGTCGTCCCGATCCCGGCCAGGATCTTCAGCGTCTCCGTCGCCTGGATCGTGCCGATCACCCCGGGCAACACGCCGAGCACCCCGCCCTCGGCGCAGCTCGGCACCAGCCCCGGCGGGGGCGGCTCCGGGTACAGGTCGCGGTAGTTCGGGCCGTCGCCGAGGTTGAACACGCTCGCCTGGCCTTCGAACCGGAAGATCGAGCCGTACACGTTCGGCTTGCCGAGGATCACGCACGCGTCGTTCACCAGGTACCGCGTGGGGAAGTTGTCGGTCCCGTCGACGATCACGTCGTACGGCCCCAGGATCCGCAGCGCGTTCGCCGAGGTGAGCGGCTCTTCGTACAGGTCGAGCCGGACGTGCGGGTTCAGGTCGCGGATCCGCTCGGCTGCGGACTGGACCTTCGGCTTGCCGACGGACGAGGTCCCGTGGAGCACCTGGCGCTGGAGGTTGCTCTCGTCGACCACGTCGAAGTCGACGATCCCGATCCGCCCCACGCCTGCGGCCGCGAGGTACAGCAGCAGCGGCGAGCCGAGGCCGCCGGTCCCGACGCACAGCACGCTGCCCGCCTTCAGGCGCCGCTGGCCGTCGAGGCCGAGCTCCGGCAGGATCAGGTGGCGGCTGTACCGGGCGATCTCGTCGCGGGTCAGCTCGGGGAGCGCGTCCTGACCGCCGGCGATCGACGGGACGATCGTGAGCTGCTGGCCGTCGACGCGGGTGGACTCGCCGCCGAGGTGCCGGATGTCCTCGTCGCCGAGGTACACGTTGACGAAGCTCCGCAGCTTGCCGGCGTCGTCGCGGAGGTGGCGCCCGAGGTCCGGGTACCGGGTGGTCAGGGCGCCGAGCGCCTCGCCGACGGTCTCGCCGTCGACCTCGACCGACGGTCGATCGCCGGTGTACGGCCGCAGCGGGCTCGGGATGTGGATCGTGGTCATTCGGTCTCCAAGCGCACAGGTTGTTCGTCCATCGCGGAGCGATCGTCGCGGAGCACCCAGCTCCGGGTGTCGACCGGGATCCCGGTTCGGACCGAGACGATCAGGTACGACAGGTTCGGCAAGGCGTTGTCCCGGTCGGTGTCGGACGCGATCGCCGGGTGGTCGGGGTGGGAGTGGTAGTAGCCGAGGATCGTGTGCCCATCGGCCTCGAGCCGCTGCTGGGCCCGGAGCACGGTCAGCCCCGACACCGCGTACCGGTTTCGGGGGCTGTCGGCGCGCTCGTTGACCAAAGCGGCCACGTCGGTCACCCGCCCGGGGACGCCGGCGAGGATCCCGACCACCTCGTGCGGCCAGCCCTCGGCGGCGTGGGCGTGGATCGCGCGGAGCGCAGCCGCGGACACGGTCAGCTGGCCAAGCGGCACGGGACCTCCCACAGGTGGGCGTCGGCGAGGTACCGGGCGCCGGAGTCGGGGGCGATCGCGACCACCACGCCGTGGTCGAGCCCCCGGGCGACCTCGATCGCGGCCCACGCGGCCGCCCCGCCGGACGGTCCGAGCAGCAGCCCGCGCCGGGCGAGCGCCCGGACCACCTCGAACGCCCCCTCGGTCGGCACGCCGATCCGGCGGGTGGCGACGGTCGGGTCGTAGATCCCCGGGACCCGCGCCGAGGCGAGGTGCTTGACCCCCTCGAGCCCGTGGAGCGGACCGTCCGGCTGGACCTCGATCACCTGGAGATCCGGGACCCGGGTCCGGAGGAACCGCGCCGTTCCGGTCAGCGTCCCGGTGGTCCCGACGGTGGCGACGAGGTGGGTGATCCCGCCGTTCGTCTGGTCCCACAGCTCGGGACCGGTCGTGCGGAAGTGGGCCCGCCAGTTCGCGTCGTTGTCGTACTGGTTGAGGTACACCCAATCGGGATGGGCCGCGGCGAGCCGGACCGCCTCGCGCTGGGCCCCGTCGGTGCCCTCCAGCGGCGAAGTCAGCACCACCTCGGCCCCGTACGCCGCGAGCAGGCGCTGGCGCTCGGCGCTCGCGTTGCGCGGGAGGCACAACACCAGGTGATACCCGCGGGCAGCCGCGATCATCGCGTACGCGATCCCGGTGTTGCCGCTGCTCGCGTCGAGGATCGTGGCCCCGTGGCTCAACCGCCCGGCCGCCTCGGCCTCGAGCACGATCTCGCGGGCGGCGCGATCCTTGACCGAGCCGCCGGGGTTGAACCACTCGCACTTCAGCCAGACCGACACCGCGGGGGGCAGGCCCCACAGGTCCGGGAGCCGGATCAGCGGCGTATCGCCGATTTGTTCGAGGATCGAGTTCATACCAGCCCCGAGCGGTTGAGCGGAAATTTCGAGTCCTGGGTCCTGAGACAGAGACGCCCGCCGCGGTGTCTTCCGGGGCGGGCGTTCCGTTGCGCAGCAGATCGAAACGATTCGTCAGCGCAGACCCACCCCGGCCGCACAACAGCAGCAGCAGGGACAACAGGTCGGGCGCACGGCGAACACCATCGAAGGGGTCGTACCCTCGCGACCCCGGTTCGTCAACGCGACGGGACCGACGCGAGCCACCGGTCGACCTCGGCCCGCGTCCGGAGGCGGATCACCTCGAACGGCGGATCGGCGAGCAGGACCGCGTACCCGGCCCGGCGACGGGCGTGGGTCGACCAGGTCCACCACAGGATGGACTCGCGGGAGAGGAGGGACATCCGCAGGCTCTCGCGGTTCGTCCCCCACAGCAGCTCTCGCCGCCACCACCGCCCGAAGGTCCGGGTGGTCACCTGGCGGAGCGCGGTGCGACGCGGCAGATCGAGCCACACCACCGCGTCGACCCGCGGCCACAGCAGCTCGCGGACCCACGCGCCGTAGTTTCCGTCCACGACCCACCCGTCGCCGGCGGTCGCGTCGGTCAGCAGCCGCCGGAGCTCGTCGGGTGGGCGCGTCGTCCAGCCGGGCAGCCAGTGGAGCGCGTCGAGCTCGACGAACGGGACCCCCAGCCGACCGGCGAGCGCGGCCCCGACCGTCGACTTACCGGTGCCCGAGGTCCCGATCACGTGGATCCGCCGCATCGGCTCGGGCTATCCCCGGCCGCCC
>JBEBJW010000742.1:0-4390 GCA_040079715.1 Myxococcota bacterium
CGCTCCTGGGACGGGTCGAAGCGGCGATTTCAGGGCTGCGGGCGGACCTGGGAGAGGTCGAAGGTGCGATCTCAGGGCTGCGGGCGGACCTGGGACGGGTCGAAGCGGCGCTCTCAGGGCTGCGGACGGACCTGTTACGGGTCGAAGCGGCGCTCTCAGGGCTGTGCCCACCTGCGACGGAACGAGGCGGCACACACCGAGCGTCGATCCACGCCGGCTCGGGAGCACGAACCTCCTGCAATGGACCGTCCGGACGAGCCGTAGGACCACGGGGGTCGACGTGATCCGCAGCCTGTTCGTCGGCGAAGTCCTGTTCGAAGCTCCGATGGGGACCGTGCGGACCTGGCTCCGCTGGAGTCGGCAGACCGCCCTGGTCGCTCGGATCGATGGCCGGCCAGAGGTGTTCCTGGAGCAGGTCGGCGGCCTCGGTCCCCTGCCCGGCGGGGTCGCGTACCTCCACCTGCCCGAGGACGGCCTGGACGCCGTCGAGGAGGCGGGTCTGGAGGCGCTCCGAGGCCCGCTGGTGGCGCCGACGCTCGGTGATCGCTTCGCCCGCGGGGTGACCGCGCTGTCCAGGTTCCCTGCGCGGCTCGGGTTCGTGACGTTCGTCGGGGCTTGGTGCGCCGTGGTCGTCTCGATCGCCACCTGCGGCTTCGGAGGTCTGGTGAACCCCGCCGGGCTCCGCGACCTGGGCGCGACCCCGCTGCTCGTCTTCGGCGGCTGGATGGTGGGGGCGTTCCTGCTCGAGTGGGGCGTGATGGGCCTGATCGCGCTGGTGCACGGCGAGGCGATGGCCACCACCCGCGTGCGGTGCCACCTGGGGCGTCCTGGCCAGGTCCGCTCCATGGGCACCTGGCGGGGTCCGTTGGGCACTCGGGGTTTCGGGAACCAGCACACCCGGGCCTCGCTCCAGGTGATGGCCGCCCAGGGACGCGAGCGGTGGCTCGTCATGACCCGATCGCACCGAAGCTGGCAGTCGAGCGGCATCGCGCTGTACGCCACCCCGATCGATCAGGTCCCGGCGCTGTTGCGGGCCATCGCGTTCGCCCGAGGTCAGCGGCCCGCCGGCGCCAGGTAGCCGGCGGAGCCCGCGGAGGGCACGCCGTTCGCTACCGCTCCGCCGGCGCGGTGTCGGCCAGCGCCTCCGCGCGGTCGCGGGCGGACCGGATCCACGCCGGGTCGGCGAGCTCGTACCGCTTCCGGACGAACGCGGCGCCCCGGACCGTGCGGAGGGTCGCGCGGGGCAGCTCCGCCGCGTCCCCGAGGAGCGCGGACAGCGCGCGGGCGAGCGCCGCCGTCTCCGCGACGAACGCCCGGTCCACGGGACCCACCTCCGACGGGGAGGCCGGCGACAGCGACAGGCGCCGGTCGACCTCCTCGAGCAGGAACCCGGCGCACAGCAGCTCCGACGGGCCGTCTCCGAGCGCCAGCGGGTCGGGCGTGGGCGTCACCGGCTCGAACCGGTACGACCGGGCGCGCCGGCCGAGCACCGTCCCCGTGTAGTGCGCGACCAGCGTGTCCTCAGCGTCGTAGGCGAGGGTGTGCGCCCGGTCCTCGCGGACCATGCGCTCCTGATCGAGGAACGTGTGGAGCTCGGCGATCGTCCGGGCCCGGAGGATCCGCGCCTCGGGCCGCGGGTCGAGGCCTGCGCGCATCACCGACACCGCCCCCGGCGCCAGCGGATCCACCCGCGGCTCGTGGTGGGGGTCGATCCACACGGCGTCGAAGTCGACCCGCCCGTCGACGCGCTCGGCCAGCGCGCCCAGCGTCATCGGCTCCGCGGGCCGCGCGGCCAGCCACGGCTCCCGCTCGAGGAACGCCCGGAGCCGGTCCGGGCTCGTGAACACCGTCAGCCCCCACACGCCGTGGATCGGGCTGGCCACCGGCCCACCCTCGTTGCACAGCACCAGGAACGCGTGCGCGTGCAGGATCGGGGCCTGGCCCGGCGCCGGCGCCTCGAGCGCCTCCTCCACGTCGAGCGCGCTCGCGAACGCCAGCAGCCGGGGCCAGTCCTCGCGGGTGAGCCCGAGCCCGTGGGGGCGCCCGAGCTCGAACCCGACGCCGTCCGCCTCGGGGGGCAGGTTGCGGACGAGGTGGCGCCCGCGCATCGCGAGGTACCGGAGCGGCGCGTCGCCCGGTCCGGAGGGCTCGGCCATCGCCGCCAGGTAGGTGGTGTCGCCCACGGTCCAGAGCTGCGCGTGCTGGCGCTCGTCCACCACGACCTGCCACGCCGGGTGGGCCACCAGGGCGCGCAGGAACGTGTCCGGGTCGAGCTCGTCCCGCCGGAACGCCTGCAGGGTCTCGATGATCTGCATGGTCCCAGCATCCTACCTGTCTGCAGACTCGTCGACCCCGAGAGGCCCGCGCGCGATAGCCGTCGGTGTCCGATCGCGATCGTTCGCGCGGATGTCGAAGGCGCACGGACCGCTCCGACTCCAAGATGAGCGCGCCGATCCCGACGCGCGACGACAGCGAGGTCTCCCGTGAAGAAGATCACCCCGTTCCTGTGGTTCGACGACCGGCTCGAGGAGGCGCTCGCGTTCTACGCGACCGTGTTCCCGGACACCGTCGTGCGCAGCGTCACCCGGTCCGCGGGCAAGGTGATGTCGGCCACGTTCGTGCTCGGCGGCCACGAGTTCATGGCGCTCAACGGCGGTCCGCACTACCCGCACACCCCGGCGTTCTCGCTGTTCGTGTCGTGCACCACCCAGGCCGAGGTCGACGACTACTGGGCGAAGCTCACCGCCGACGGCGGCCGGGAGAGCCAGTGCGGCTGGCTCGTCGACAAGTTCGGCCTGTCCTGGCAGATCATCCCGGACGCGCTCGGAGAGTGCATCGGCCACCCGGACCCTGCCAAGGCCCGGCGGGCGCTGGAGGCGATGATGTCGATGCAGAAGCTCGACATCGCGGCGCTCCGCCGAGCGGTGGCGTAGCGTCGAACGGGGCACCGACGAGGGTCGCGCGGAGCCCCGATCGCGACGTCTCCGATCGTGGACCGGAGGACGTCAGCCATCCTGGACCGGTTCGTCCTCCATCCTTGACGAACCTGCTGTCGAAGGCCATTCCCGCAGCGGCACGCTTCGTGCATCGGTCCCACCGAACACCAACGTTCGAAGGGGGCACACGATGCGGTGGAAGCGAAGCGCGTGGCAGGCAGCGATCTGCGTGCCGCTCGTCAGCGGCTGTCTGATCGACAGCACGCAGACGGGTGACGACGACGACGACAACGACGTCGTCTACCAGGCGGTCAACGTGACCAACTGCACTCAGGACACCGTGGCGGTCTACACGACCAACAACCTGTCGGATTGGGGCTCGCTGTACGGGACGCTCAGTCCGAGCGGCGACCTCACCGAAGGTGGTACCGCCACGTGTGAGAACAGCCTGTACATCGAGTTCTCACCCAGCAAGCAGTGGGTCCGGGCCATCGTGAACGACGACGACTGCGCAGGTCCTTCCTGGGAATCGGACGACTGTTTTCCGCAGGATAGGGCCTACGACGTCGACGTCGAGATCGGTGGCGTCGCCACCTTCAAGGTGAACTGATGAAGCCCCACACCGTGTTCGCCGTCGTCTCCTCGATCGTCCTGGCCCTGCCCGCGCGGGCCTCGTCCGATCACTTCGTCGAGTCTCAGGTCTCGGCCGCCAGGCTCGCCGAGCTGCTGCGGACCCACTTTCAGACCGAGTCGGCGTTCTGTCCCGCCCCGGTGACCTGCCCGGACACGGGTGGCACCTGCTTCGTGGACCGGATCGACTACCCGAGCGTCGGCACCTGGTCCCGCGGGAGCGCGGTGAACGTGCCGATCAACGACCACACCTCGCTCCCGAGCACCGAGATCGTCTACCGCCAGCCGGTGACCGTGCAGCTGAAGACGTCCGACTGCGCGTACCGCGTCGGGTGCGAGACGACGACCGCGCTCCCCGCGACGCTCGAGGTCGTGCTGAACACCGTCGACCAGGACGCGCTGTGCTTCGCGCCGCAGCCGTTCGAGCGGCTCGCGGTCGACGCGGATCCGCCCGCTCCGTTCTGCCTCCCGGTGGACGTCGAGGCGCTCGCGGTGCTCACCGGCAGCGCGGGCTCGTCCGTCACCGGCAAGGCGGTCAGCCTCGCCGCCGATGGCGCCCGGTTGGGGGTCCGGTTCGAGCTCGACCGCGACCGGTCGGCGTACGACGCGACCCGCATCGACGGCTGGCAGGCGTTCGTCGACGGCCGGCTCGCCCCGACGAGCGGCGCCTCCGATTGGTCGGCGTTCGCGCACGCGTCGCTGCTCGGACAGGGGACGCAGGCCACCGTCGAGGCGGCGTTCGCAGCGGACCGAGACCTCGAGCTGCGCGGCGTCCCGGTCGTCACCTGGACCGGTCTCGGATCGGCGGGCGGGTCGATCGATCT
>JBEBJW010000743.1:0-4388 GCA_040079715.1 Myxococcota bacterium
CCCCCGCCGGGAGGGGTATCCCGTGTCCCCCGCGTCGCGGGTATGGTACCGTCCCCATCGTCGGTCGGAGGTTCCGGTGGTCGTGCCCGTGTCGATGGTCGTCTCCCTCCTCGGGGCCCTGATCGGAGGTTGGGTCGGGTGCACATCGGCGCCCGTGTACAACACGATCACCGAGGTCACGGTCCACCTGCAGACGCCGGGCGGCACGTCCCGCAAGGCGCTCGAGGGGGACCAGCTCGAGCGGGCGAAGAACTGCCTGTACTCCACGGTCGAGATCGACCGCGAGGAGTCGAAGTCCGAGCTGATCCAGGAGATCCTGCTGATCGAGGTCAAGGATCGGTACGGCGACCGGATGTTCGAGTTCTACACGGACGAGAACTTCAAGGGCAACAAGGGCAAGTACTACCAGAACCACTGTATGTACCACGTGATCCGCCAGCCGAGCTGACGGCCGTCCGGTCGGGAGGCGGCCGCTCCGACCTGCGCACGGGCGACGGACCGGACCTGCGCACGGTCGACGGACAGGGTGTTCGGGATCCGCCCGTCGGCCGTCGGCGCGCAGCTCCGGGTGGCGTCCCGTCCCCCGCAGACCGAGCACCGATCGACCTCCGCGTCCGGAGCGCCAGCGACGGACCGCGCTGGAAGCTACCGCGTCACGGCTCGAACAGGTACAGCCCCTCGCGGCGGAGGAACGGCTCCATCTCCTGCTCGTCTTCGCCGCCGTACCACTCGCGGAGCCGGCGCTCGAACAGCGAGTTGCACAGCACCATCGGCGACCGTCGCTCGCGCAGGGAGGCGATCGCGTCGGAGATCCGCATCGCGCGGTACCGGTGGAGGTACGCCGCGACCGCGAGCCCGGACCGGTTCAGCCCCGCGTGGCAGTGCCAGTAGGTGGGCTCGTGCGCCGCGTACGCGTGGACCCCGTCCAGGAACGACTCGACGGTGGCGCGCTGCGGCATCGCCTCCTCTTCGAGCAGGTCGAGCAACGGCAACGTGTGGACCACCCGGCGGTTCGCGTTTCCGCTCGGGTAGATCCCGCACAGATTCACCACCACCCGCGCCGGGACGTGGCCCCAGGTCGGCGGCAGCGCCCCCATGTACAGGGCGGCCGGATCCGGGGAGACGAGGTGGTGATCGAGGGGGGCGCGGACCATGGTGTTCGAGCGTACCGTGTTCGAGCGTACCGTGTTCGAGCGTACCGCGTTCGAGCGTACCGCCGGAGGGGGGGTCCGCGGATCGCGAACCCGGGGGAGCACCGCGTGGATCAGGGAGCAGCCGACTCGATCGGCGTCGGTGGGTTCTCCTCGCCCGGATCCGCCGAGGCGCCGACCGCTGCGCCGAGCAGCAGGAAGCCACCGCACAGGATCAGGAACGTGGCGAACAACGCGCTCGGACTCTCTTCGTGTTTGACCGTCAGCGATCGGGCCATCGCGATCACCCTTGGGGAAACGAGGTTTCGGGGGGTCGGGCCCCGGGCGAGAGCGATCCCGTCCGCGGCGGCAGGGAGTCGGGGGGGCACGACTCTCGCTGATCAGATGCTACGACGGTTGCGTCACCTGGGCCAACCCGGTTCGAATCCGATCGACCGCTCCGGCGAGCGGTATCTCGAGTTGATCGCCTGTGCGCAAGTTTTTCAGCGCCACCACCCCGCGTTTCACCTCGCCCGGCCCGACGATCGCCACCCAGGTCGCCCCGAGCGCGTCGGCGTATTTCAGCTGGGCCTTCAGCTTCGCCACCCCCGCGTACAGGTCCACCCGGAGCCCGCCTGCGCGGAGCGCCGCGGCGACGACGGCGGCCCCGTGCCGGTTCTCTGCGTCGAACACCGTCACCAGTACGTCGGGCACGTCGATCCGCGGCGGGAGCATCCCCTGCTCCTCCATCACGGTCAGGATCCGCTCGAGGCCGAACGAGATCCCGACCGCCGGGACCGCGGCCCGCCCGAAGATCCCCATCAGCCGGTCGTACCGCCCGCCGGCCGCCAGGGTGCCGACCTTCGGCTCCTCGACCTCGATCTCCCACACCGGGCCGGTGTAGTAGTCGAGGCCGCGGGCGAGCGTCGGGTCGATCCGGATCACCCCCTCCGGCACCCCGAGCGCCTCCGCCAGCGCCACGACCTCGCGCAGCCCGGCGATCGCCGCCTCGACCTCGTCCTGACCGGCCAGCCGCTCGATGAGCCCGGCGAACACCGCCTCCCGATCGCCCGTCACCCCGAGGATCTCCCACAGCCGCGCGCGCTCGGCCTCGGTGTGCCCGCGGGACGCGAGCTCGGCGTCGACCCCGTCCCGGCCGATCTTGTCGAGCTTGTCGACCGCGACGAACAGCCCCACCTCGCGATCCTCACCGACCCCGCACGCCCGGGCGGTCGCCCGGAGCAGCCGCCGGTCGTACACCCGGATCGTGTACCGGACGAACCCGAGCTCCCGGAACGCGTCGCCGGCGACCGCGAGGCACTCGGCGTCCGCCAGGGCGTCCCCCGAGCCGACCACGTCGCAGTCGCACTGCCAGAACTCGCGGTACCGCCCCTTCGCCGGCCGATCCGCCCGCCACACCGGCGCGATCTGCCACCGCTTGAACGGCATCCGGAGCGACGGGTTCATCGTGACGACCCGGGCGAGCGGCACGGTCAGGTCGTACCGGAGCGCGAGATCGACCTCGCCCCGCTCGGCCCCCTCGCCGCGCTTCAGGATCCGGTAGATCAGCTTCTGACCCTCGTCCCCGTACTTCCCGGTCAGGGTCTCGATCCGCTCGAACGCCGGGGTCTCGAGGCCCTCGAACCCGTGGCGCGCGAACACCCCGCGGAGGCGCTCGATCACCGTGCGCCGCGCCGCCGCCTCGGCCGGGAGGAAGTCGCGCGTCCCTCGCGCCAGGTTCACCGTCTCCATCGCTCGTACCTCGCGCCGCGGGGTGGATCCGTGCGAGCATTAACTGATCGTCGTGGACGGCGTAAGGACCGGGTCGGCGGGTCCGTTCGCACTCGAAGGGATACGCTCCGGTGCCGATGTCCTACACCCGCCGATCGCTGTCCGGGCCTCCGCCCAACTCGTCCGGGCACCCGTCCGGCCACGCGTCCGGCCACGCGTCCGGCCACGCTCCACCGGTGCGCGGGAGCGCGCCGTCGCCGGTGGGTCCGAGCGGCTCGTGGAGCGCCCCGTGAGCGAGTTTCACTACGTCCGCACCCGCGGTTCGGACGGCGGGGTCGACGCGTGCGAGGGGCCCGCGATCGGGCTCGACCTCGACACGGTGCTCAAGGACGGCCTGCCTCCCTGGAACATCGCGCTCGAGATCGTCGCCGCCCTGTGCGAGATCCTCGACATCGCCGACGAAGACGGGGAGGTCCACGGCGAGGTCCACCCGAAGTACGTGTTCATCGACGAGACCGGCGCCGTCTCGCTCGAGGGGTTCGGGGTCAAGCGCAAGAAGACCCGCGCCCCCGAGGCCGTCCCGAAGGACACCCGCGCCGACCTGTACGGCCTCGGCTACACCGCGTTCCGGTGCTTCTGCAGCCACCCGCTGCCCGAGGTCGTCCCGACCGATCCCACCGTCCACGACGACCTGGTCGTCGACGCGGCGCTCGAGATCGACCTGTCCGGCGTGCCGACGTCGATGCAGGGCGACATCCAGTGGTACGTCGCGAAGCTGATGGAGTTCGACCCGGAGCAGCGCCCGAAGGCCCTCGACGCCTGGCGCACGTTCGTCGCGTTCGCGAACGCGTCCGACGGGCTCGACATGGCCGACTGGTGCGCGAAGGCGCTCGACGGCGGGGGCGCCCGGCGGACCGAGGCTCCGCGCGGCGAGAACGGGCAGCCGGCGCCGGCCCCGGTCCCGACCGACGACGAGGATCTCGGCGGACCGGTGGTGCTGAAGGGGCCGCTGGCCGGGATCCAGTTCGAGGAGCCGTCCGCCAGCTCGGCCCAGGTCGCGGCGAAGGCCGGCGCGACCGCGTTCTGGACCCGCGACGAGATGAAGAAGGCGCTGGATCGGGCGGACTCGATGGCGACGGGGTCGATCCCGGTGCCGACCGGCCCGAACCAGGCGTACGGCGGTCCCACGCCGTCGTCCGGGGGTCCCGCCCCGAGCCTGTCGTGGGGCCCCACGCCCGGTCCGGCCGCGACCGCGTTCTGGACCCAGAACCAGCTCGACGCGATCGCCCGCGGCGACGACGACGCGCCCCGGCCGCGGCGGGCCGAGGGCGAGGGCGAGCGGCGCCGGGTCACCGCCACCCAGCGACCGGTCTCGGCGCAGATCCCGTCCCAGCCTGCCTCCGCGCACCGCCCGACGAACAGCGCCGCGCCGCGGACGGGGCCGGTGGGGGTCCGGACCGCGCCCGCGCCGTCGGGCCGCCCGAGCCCGCTCGCCGAGGGACCGACGCCGATCGGGCCCACGGCGAG
>JBEBJW010000744.1:0-4382 GCA_040079715.1 Myxococcota bacterium
CCCTGCGATCCCCGAGCCGGAGGTGGTGGTGGTCCCCCCTGCCCCGCCGGCCCCGACCGAGCCGGAGACCGGCCTGGTGCGAGTCAACGCGGGAGACTACGTCGCGGACGTGTACCTGCGCGGCACCCGGATGGGCGACACCCGCAGCGATCTGCGCCTGCCGGTCGGCACCCACGAGCTCCAGCTCCGCTCTCCGCTGCTCGAGGCCGAGACGGTCAAGGTGACGGTCGCGAGCGGCGAGCGCCGGATCGAGACGGTCAAGCTCCGCCCGAAGCCGTCGCGGGTGGTGTTCTCGAGGGCGATCCCCGGCGACTGCGCCGTCGAGGTCAACGGACGGGCGGTCGGGACGGTCGGCGGGCTCGACTGGCGGTGGACGGTCGAGCGGCCGGACCAGCCGACGGACGTCCGGGTGGGCTGCGCGGATGGACGGGCCGCGGACGCGCACTGGAACGCCCTCACCCTCACCGAGGTCGTGTTCCCCGAGCTCTCGGGGCCCCGACCGTGATCCGGATGTCTCGGTTCCCCGGGGCCGGCGCGGGGCGACACGGCCCCGGATCCGGGTGGAGGGCCACTCTCGGGTGGTGGTACGCAGGTTGCATGTCCCTCGGTGGCGGCTGTTTGTACACCGAACCCGCGTGGACGATGAACCAACCCCCGATCATCCTCGAACCCGACGTTCCGCTCAACGGGACCGTCGACGTCGAGTACTCCGGCACGATCGCCCTGGTGATCGTGGTCCGCGACGAAGACAGCCCGGAGCTGTCGTGCCGGTGGGACATCCCCGGCCGATCGCCCGAGCTCGGCTGCGTCGCCGAGGGAGCCACCACCGAGATGTACCTCACGCTCGAGTACACGCCCGAGCTCGAGGATCAGACGGTGGTGGGGACGGTGATCGACGGGGAGTCGTACTCGGACGTTCACGTGAACTTCCACCTGCTGCCGCTCGGAGGCTTGCTTTGACCAGGGCTGTTCGGTGGGGCGTCGTCGGCCTCGTCGGGCTCGGTGCATGCGGCGGGTCGCCCAGCAAGTTCTCCGCGAACGAGGGCGACAGCAGCACGGCGCCGGCGGACGGCGGGTCCGCGTTCCAGGACGTCGGGCTCCGGATCCACCTGATCCCCAGCCGGACGCGGGAGGACGGCTCCGACCGGTACCGCGCCCTGCCGGAGACGGTGCTGTGGTCTGCGTCGCCCGGCGGCTCCGAGATCGCGCTCGGCGACGTGCGCCTCGCGACGCCGGTGCTCCAGGGCGGGCAGGCCGACGCGTACCGGGTCAACCCGTCGATCGCGCTGTTGCCGGGAGCAGACGTGTCGGTCGCCGGGACGGTGTGGCTCCACCGACCGGACTCGCTCCAGTCGTACGTGGCGCGGACCGACGACGAAGGGCGGTTCGAGCTGTGGGCGGTGCCCGACGCCGGGTACCAGCTCCAGGTGATCCCCGACGATCCGCTGTTGCCGATGTTCAGCGCGCCGTGGACCGTCACTGATCCGACCGATCCGATCGACCTCGACCTCGACGCCGGCGCGCCGGTGTACGGCCTGGTCACCTACGACGGCGGTACACCTCTGGCCGGCGCCCGGCTGCATGTGGAAGATCAATCGGGTGGGGTGTCGGCCACCGTCGAGACGGACGCGTTCGGCCTGTATCAGATCCGGGTGATGCCCGGCGTGTGGACCGTGGTGTGCGAGGGTCGCGCCGCCGGCAAGGATCCGACGCTCCGGTTCGCCGACCAGACGGTCGAGGCCGGCGGGCTGTACCTCGACGTCGACTACCCCACGGACCTCGACCCGTCGCTGGTCGAAGGCCAGATCCAGGGCGCCGACGGCGCCACGGTGGTCGGCACCGCGGTCCGGCTCACCGCGACCGAGCTGATCGGGTTCCAGGGCCTCGACGCGTCGTGGTCGACCGAGGTGTTCGTCGGTCGCAACGGGTACCTGTCCGCGGTCGTGCCCGGACGGTACACGATCGACGTGGTCCCCCCAGACGCGCCCACCGGCAAGGAGCTGTCGCCGGCCCGCCTGACCGACGTGGTGGTCGGCTCGGGCGCGAAGTCGCTCGATCCGATCGTCCTGCCCGCGCTGGTCGAGGTGACGGGCGACGTCCAGGGTCCGTCCGGCCCGATCGCCTCGGCGGTGGTCGCCTGCCAGGAGATCGGGTTCGACGGCCGGTCGTGGGAGACGTTCACCGGACCCCAGGGCAACTTCGCGATCGATCTGCCGTCGGTGCCGGTGAGCTGCGTGGCCGAGGGCTCGGGCACCGACCCACAGCCGCTCGCGTCGAGTCGCAAGACGATCGACCCCGCGATCGACGGATCGATCCGGTTCGATCTCGCGTTCGGTCAGCTGGTGACCGGGCGGGTGGTGAACGGCGACGGCGAGGTCGAGCCGTTCGTGGTGATCGAGGTCCGAGACGCGGAGGACCGGGTCCTCGGGACCGGGTTCAGCGCCCAGTCCGACGGCCGGTTCGCCGTCCCGATCGACCTGATCCCGAGCCGGTGACGACGGCTCGGGCGGGTCGGACCGAGGTGGGACCGAGGTGGGACCGCGCGCGGGATGCGACCGCCGCAGGTCCCGCGCTCGGGCGACCTCACACCACGTCGCCGATCCACTCGAGCGCGATGATCTTGCCGAGACCCGCCTTCTCGACCCGGCTGGCGGCGTCGGCGAGCGAGCCTGCGACCACGACCCGGACGAGGCCCTCCCGACCCTGGGCGGTCACGACCTTCCACGCACCCGACGCGGAGCCGTCGGACGGACCCGTCTGCGTCGACACGAGATCGACCGAGAACCCCGTGTCTGCCGCGGCCCGGCCGCTCGCCGGCACTCCGTGGCGCATCCGCCAGTTGCGCACCGCATTCAAGCTGACGCCGGCCTTCTCTGCCACCACCCGATCCGGAAACTGGCCGACCAGGTGGGCGAACGCGTCGATCCGCGACTTGCGCGGGGCCCGATCCGCCCCCCGCTTCCGCGGTCCCTTGTACCCGCCGACCGAGTTGCGGGACCGGAAGCTGGCGATCGTGCGGACGCTGACGCCCGCCTTCTTCGCGACTTCGGAGTCCGGAACCTGGCCCAGCAGGTTCGCATACGGAAGGATGCGGGAGTCCTTGCTGCCCGGGCGGACGGTCGCGCCCGCCTCCCCGCCTTCCCCCGGCTCCGGCGGGAGGGACTCCTCGCCGTTCATTCCCTTCGACGACGACTTACGGCGAATCCTCGGACCCGGTGGCGCCGCCTTCCGCGACAGCCCGGTGCGCTTGAACGCGGCGGAGATCGCGCCGGGGGTCACGTCGAACCGCTCGGCGAGCTCCCGGAGGGACAGCTCGTCCTTGCGGCTGACCAGCTCTGGCCACCAATCATAGGTCTCGATGCGTCGCATCCACGTCACTCCTTCGACAGCAGCGAATAACCTTTCGACACAGTGGATTTCCACCTCGGGTCTCAAGAAAACGACAAAAACCCGTCGGACCGCGATCCGAGCAGGACGGGCGTCGACCCCGCGAGGTCGTTTGACCCTGGACCGGTCCCGGGGCTACGTTCGGGTCGTCCCGGATCGTGATGCTCCACCTCGCGATGTTGTGCCTGCTCTCCGCCCGCGCGGAGCCCGACGTCCCCGCGCCCGCACCGCCGACCGAGGCGCCCGCGCAGGAGCCGTCCGTCGGGGTGCCCGCGACCGACGACCCCACCGGAGGGCCGCCGGTCGACGCGCCTGCGGAGCCCGCGCCCGCGCCGTCGGACCTGCCGGAGATCCGCGCCGCCGCGACCGACCCGGAACCTGCCGGTTCGACGTTCGACGTGGTGCTCGGCGAGGCGAAGCAGCGGTACTTCCAGGGCGAGCCGGACTCCGCAAAGGAGCTGCTCCGCGGGCTGCAGCTCCGACTGTACGCCGGGGAGCAGGCCGACTGGCCGTCGGTGGTCGAGGCGCTGACCTACCTCGGCGAGATCTACTACGTGGCCGGCGATCAAGCGTCGGCCGAGGTCGCGTTCCGGTACCTGCTCGAGCGCGACCCGGACACGCCGATCTCGCCGTACCACCACTCGATCGAGGTGGTGAACCTGTTCGAGCTCGTCCGGACGATGGTCCGGGCGTCCCGGGCGTCCACCGCGCCGGTCACCATGCCGGCGGGGCCGGTGCCGCTGTGGACGTTCGCCCCGTTCGGCACACCCCAGATCCTCCAGAACCGGACCGCCGCCGGGGTGCTGTACGGCGTGCTCCAGCTCGGCCTCGGCGCGGCGTCGATCGGGCTGTACGCGCACCTCGACCACGTGAACCAGGTCCGCGGCCCGACCCACCCGCTGTGGCCGCTCGAAGACGTGACCGAGAACGTCGAGAATCGGCGATATCTGCTCCAGTGGCCGACCACGCTCGGGTTCTACGCGGTGTGGGGGGTG
>JBEBJW010000745.1:0-4376 GCA_040079715.1 Myxococcota bacterium
ACCTGGTAGCCAGCGGGGACCTCCGCCGCACCTCACGGCGCCGGCCCGAACTGGGTCGCGACCGTCGTCGGGGACGGGGCGTCGTACACCTCGCCGTGGTCGAGCACCGCGGCGAACATCGAGCACCGCGCCGGGTCCTCGGCCGGGTCGCAGATCTCGCGCTCGTGCAGCAGGACCTCGAGCGGGACCACCAGGTTGTCCGGCGGCCGGAGCGGGGTGTTCGCGTACCGTCCGTCGCCGACCGCGATCTCGTCGAAGTGGCACACCCGACAGCCGGTCTCGGTCGCCCCCGGCGCGGCGAGCGTGCGCAGGTACGGGTCCTCCGGCGCGATCGGGCCGTCGATCGGGAACTCGAGCTCCGCCTTGACGGTCATCCCGGACGGGTGGACCTCTCCGAGCTCGAGCAGCCGGATGGCCTCGCCGACCGGGACGACGGTCATCGTCAGCGACGCGCCGCGGATCAGGATCCGGGGCGAGCGGATCCCCTCGGCCGGCTGGGTGCTGAACACGTCGGAGGTGAGCTCGAGCCCGAGCGGGCGGGCCAGCGACGCGAGGAAGCAGTCGAGGGTCAGCGGGTCCGGAGACGCCTCCCGGAGCGCCTCGACCGTGTCGACCGCGGCCTGCACGCTGTCGACCGGCACCCCGATCGCGCACGGGTCGTCCGGGACGGCGTCGTCGCCGCACCCGGCCGCGGTACCCCCCGCAAAGATGGTCCCGAGCAGCCCGATCGCCGCGACCCGACTCGTCCGCATCCCCGGAGTCTACGACAGGAGCGCCCGCAGGTGGACCTTCACAGCTCCTGCACCGTCCGGGTGGTCGCCGGGCGGTACTCGTCGCGGTGCATCGGGCGGTTCGGGAACAGCGTCGACTGAAACGGGGTCGCAGGGGCCCCGTACTGGGACTGCGAGAACACCGGGTTCCAGTGGATCGCGTCGCACAGCGGGAACCGCAGGTCGAGCCATCCGTCGCCGGCGATCGGGTTCTTGACTTGGACGATCCGACCGGTGTCGGCGTAGGTGACCACGGCCTCGGCGACTTCGCACCCCGCGACGCCGGTGAGGTCGAACCAGATCCGGTACGGGTCGTCCCAGGTGGCCGGCAGGTTCACCCGCCACCACTCGTGGCCCGACTCCGGGGCCAGTCCAGGCGCCACGTTCGGCGGATCGGCGCGGGTCCAGGTGCTCCCCGCGAACCCGGAGTCGAGCTCGGTCACGAGCACCGAGAACATCGGGTCGGCGGACGGCACCTGCATCGCGGGCGCCGCCCGGCCCAACGTCGCGTTGTGGAAGGTCGTTTGGCCGCCGACGTACCGCCACCGAAAGCTCTCGCCGTCGATCGCGACCTTCCGGGCTGCGAGGTCTACGTGCAGGCTGCCCCATCCAGCGACGGGCCGACCGGGACGGACCCCCGACGAAGGGCGGTGCTGCAGGGCGAGGTACGCGTACACCCGCGCCGCGTTCGACATGGCGCTCTGGGCGAGGGACTTCTTGGACGGGGGCACAGCGCCGGCGCCGGATGCCACCAGGGTGGCAATCCCAGCGAACAGCGCGAACGAGCGGATGGTCATGAGGTCCTCCTTCACCAGCGGGGCCAGGTGTCACAGTCCTGGTCGCCGGTTGCCGATGTTTCTGGCTGGTAGTCCGCAGCCAACGGATCGTAGGTATTGACATCCGGATTCACGGTCGCGAGCCCGTCCTGGCAGTCGGCCAGGGTCGCGAATCCGTCACCGTCACCGTCGGGCAGGCAGCTCGCCGCGAGCGATGCGGGAGGGCAGCGGAGGAGCCACGGGTCCCGCATCACGAGTCCGTACGTCGGCACCTCCCCCTGCAGCAGCAGGTCGTTGGACACCACCCCCACGTACGCAACCTTGGTCCCCCCGGGCGCCAGGTGCAGCACGACGGGCAGGTCCTCCACCCCGTCGATCGTCCGGATCGAGCCGGGGCCGTGGCCGGTGCGGCTGTAGGCGCACTCGGAGAACGACGCGATCGACGCGTCCGCGACGTTGCCGCACTCGAGCGCGTACGGGACGTCCTGGAACAACGACCAACCGTACAGGTCCTCCTGCACCTGGCGGATGGTGATGCTGCCCGGGTTGGGCGGAAAGCCGGTCGGCGAGGAGAAGCTGTGGGATCCGACCAACGGGAACCCGACGGTGGCCCGGCCCAGCCGGACCTGCTCGTCGTACCAGCTGTCGTCCAGGGCGAACGCGCCGACCATCGGTCGCACGTCCGCGTTGTCGATCTGCGGGACGAACAGCCGGACGCCGCCGTCGATCGGACCGGGGAACGCGGCGCTCTGGTCGTCCGCCCGCCCCGCGGCGAGGTCGGAGAGGCTGAGCAGGCCGGCCCACACGTCGTCGTCCGTCGCCTGGCCGGCGCGGGCGGCGAACACCAACTGCTCCAACAGGTACGGGGCGAACTGGTACGCGATCGACACGTTCTCCCGGATCGTCGGATCCTCGACCGAGAACGAGCGGGACGCGACCGGCAGCTCGGCGGCGGTCTTGAGCCCCCACGCGAACGCGGAGCGCGTCGTGGGGGCGTTCGGGTAGCGTCGGAACGACAGGTCCTGGGGGATCGCCTCGATCAGCCACCCAGACGCCTCGTCGGCGACGGTCGAGACGCCGACCCAGGTGTGGATCAGCTCGTGGAGCGTGATCGCCTTCCAGTCGTCGTCGTCACCGGACATCACGGCACCGGTGGCGCAGTCGAAGTACACGGCGAACGCGCCGATCCCGGGTTCGGACACGCCTAGCACACCGCTGGCGCCGCACTCGGGGTCGCGCAGGTACACCATCGGGAAGCCCGTGACCGGGAACGGTCCGAGCTTCGACTCGAGCTCCAGCAGGTCGTCGGCCACGCTCTGGCCGACGACGGTGCCGTTCCAGTAGCTCAGGATCGCGCCTGCCGGGCCGGTGAGCGCCGGAGCGAGTCCGCGGTCGACGAACACATCGAACGGCCGGCCGTCGACAGTGACCGCCGTTCGATCGAAGTCGCGCAGCAGCGACAGGTGCCAGCGGCTGACGATCAGGCGGTCGGCGCTGGTGACGCAGGTCAGGGCCTCGTCGACGTCCGGGTCGTCGGTCGGCTCCAGGACCTCGAACGGAGCGGCGCCGCAGTCCACCCGCTCGCCGGCGGTGGCCACCGCGTAGGCCGACGGAGCGCGGACCCGGACGGTCGAGATGGGGGCGAGCTCCTGGTCGGCGGGCTTCTCGGGGCCGGCGCTGGTGCTCACCCAATCCGCGGTCACCGCCAGGAGCCGAACCGGCGCGCCCATATTGCGGAGCCACTGGCTCGACGGGGTGACACCGACAGGCGATTGCACCCATCCCATCGCGCCCGACGCGATGTCGGTGGTCTCGACCGCGAGCGACTGGTGGTACGACACCTGGAGCTCGAACGCGTCGCCGTCGAACAGCGTACGCCGTAGCGGCAACACCAGCGTCGGCACCGCGGACGACGAGACGTCGACGTGCGACGTGTCGAGCGGGCGCCACGGCTCGGAGTCGTCACGCCGAATGCTCGCGGTGAGTCCCTCGTACTCCCCGTTGGTGTACACCGGGCTCGCGAGCTCGAGCTCGACCGTGTCGGCGAAGCAGTCGGTCGCGAGGGTCGAGTCGTTCGGGTCGGAGGACGGGACGCCGAAGGTGTTCGGGATCGCGTCGTGGATCGGCGCGAGGCACCGGTGCAGGGCCTTCAGCCCCACCGACGCCTCCACGATCCACTCCGTCGAAGCCGGAGCGTCGTCGACGAGGTGCAGCGCGATCTCTTCGTCCAGCGTGACGAACGCGGAGTGCTCGTTGGCCACGACCGGGTCCGGCGGTCCGAACGTGAGGATCTCCACGGGGTTGCTCCCGGTGCCACCGACCAGGTACGCGGTCCGGGTGACCGGATCGGTCACCATCGCGTCCCCCGACCCGAACGGGTAGAACGAGCCCTCGAGCTCGAACCGGGCGGCGGCTCCGAGCGCGGCGTCGAGGTCGAGGATCGACAGGTACCCGTTGTCGGACAGGACCAACAGCGCGTCGGGCTCGAGCGCCGTCACTGCGCCCCCCGAGGACGCCGCCAGCGGAACGTCCAGCGGGAGGCGCGCGTAGCCGAGGGTGGGTCCGAGCCACCTACGGACCATGTCCGCCTCGTTCACCCCCGCGTCGGTCGGCCAGTCGTCGGTGAACCGCGCCGACCACTCCGCAGTGAGCGAGGACGCGTAGTTCTCGATCCCGACGAACGGATCGCTCGCGGTGATCAGGTAGTCGGTCGCCGGCGGGAGCGCCTGGAAGTTCGAGCCCCCGATCACCACCTCGGACGGGGCGCCGTGGGCCACGAACGACCGGGTGACGGGGTCGAACCGGGTCCCCACCATCGCCCCCGCCGTCC
>JBEBJW010000746.1:0-4374 GCA_040079715.1 Myxococcota bacterium
AGCTGGCGGACCTGGACCGGAGCTCGGAGTCTCGCCGCCGCGACGCCCAGCGGCCGCTGATCGACGCGCTGGCGGAGGCCGCGCGCCTCGCCGACGGGCTCGACCGGGATCGGGCGTCCGACGTGCTGTGGGCCCTCACCGGCCGGGATCTGTACCGGATGCTGGTGGTGGATCGCGGGTGGTCTGCCGGCGACTACGAGGGGTGGCTGGCCGAGGTCCTGGTGTCGACGTTGGTCGGCCCCGCGTGACGCGGAACCGGCTCCCAGCGGGGATCTGGCTCGCCGCGCTCGCGATCCGCCTCGGCTACCTGTGGCTCGCCCACGACGCGGTGTGGTTCGAGCCGCTCCAGACCCAGCCGCTGCGGTACGACGGGTGGGCGCGGGCGATCCTCGCGGGGGACGCGCCGTTCCGGCCGCCGTTCGACGAGGCGCCGGCCTACGTGTACCTGGTGGCGCTGGTGTACGCGGTGGCGGGGCCGTCGGCGCTGGCGGTCACCACGGTCCAGGCCGCGCTCGACGCCGGGTCGTGCGCCGCGATCGCGGTGGTGGCGCGCCGCCTCGCCGGACCCGTCGCCGGGGTCGCGGCCGGTACCATCGCCGTCGTCGCCGGGCCGCTGGTGTACTTCGTCGGGCAGCTCGAGCCGGCGACCCTCGCAGTGGCGGCGGTGGCAGCGGCCCTCGCGGCGACCCCCGGGCTCGACCCCGACGACGTCGACGTCCGACCGTGGCGGTGGTGGCTGTGCGGCCTCGGGTGGGCCGCGGCGGTCGCGGTCCGCTCCGAGCTCGCCCTCGCCTGGCCGATCGTCGCGGTCCACGCCGCCCGGACCGGGAGCGGGCGGGACGTCGGGCGGGCGCTCGGCGCTCCGACCGGGTTGCTGGGTCTGTCGCTGGTGGTGAATACCGCCGCGAGCGGGCACCTCGTCCCCCTGACCACCGGCGCCGGGATCAACCTGTGGCTCGGCAACAACCCACTTGCAGACGGCGTGTCACCGTTCGTGTCGGGTCCGCGGGCGGCCGCGCTCGACGCGATCACCGCCGACGCGATCGATCCGGTCGACGCCGATCGGCGGTTCGTCCGCGCGGTCGCTGCGTTCGTCCGAGACGACCCCGCCGCCTGGCTCCGGCTGGTCGCCCGGAAGGCCGCGTGGACCGTCACCGACCGCGAGCTGCCGAACGCGGCGGACATCGGGTGGCAGACGGCGTCGATCCCCGGGTTCTCGCTGCTGCCGGGGACGGGCCTGCTCGTCCCGGTGGCGGTCGCCGGGTGGGCGCTGCTGCCGGCCGACCGCCGGAGACGGGCGACGGTCCTCGCCGCGCCGATCGCGGTCGCGGTCGTCGTGTCGGTCGTGTTCTTCGCCAACGCGCGGTTCCGGCTGGTGTGGATCCCGTCCCTCGCGGTCCTCGGCGGGGTCGCGATCGCCCGCGCGGCCGAGATCCGCGGCCCTCCGGTGGACCCGCGGGGCGCTCGGCTCGGCGGACTGGCGCTGATCGCGGGTTGGCTCGTGGTCCACCACGACATCGACGGCGTGCATCCGTATCGGATCCCGGAGCTCGACCTGAACACCGCCGCGCTGGCGCTCGCGGACGGCGACCCCGACCAGGCGCTGGCCCTGATCGACGGCGCGGTCGCGGCGAACCCCGGCGATCCGGCCGGCTGGGTTCGGGCGGCCGAGCTCCGCGAGCGGCTCGGCGACGTCCGCGGCGCCGCGATGGTGTGGGATCGGGCGGTCGAGGCGCTCCCCGACGAGCCGCGGGTGCGCGCCGGGGCCGCCGGGTTCGCCCGCCGGACCCGCCGCTGACCTCACCGCTCCGGGGGCAAGGCCCGCGGATCCGGGGCCGCGCCGGCGGTCAGCAGGGTCGCGAGGGCGAACCCGAGCGGGAGCGGCCAGAACACCGCCCCGCACAGCGAGCAGCCCGACATCGAGGCCGGGAGCAGCAGCAAAGACCCGACCACGCCGCCGAGCGCCGCCACCCGGGTCGACCCGACCTCCCCGGTCCACGACCGGTACCCGATCGCGAGCTCGAACGCCGCGGTCCCGAGCACGCCGATCACCCCCAGCGCCTCGACCACGAGCCACCCGCCCGCCGCCACCCACGCGCCCGCGCTGTGGGAGGCGTGCACCGCCGGCGCCACCGCGAGCGTGCTCCGGATCGCAGCGAATCCCACCATCGCATCGAATACGATCAGCAACCCGCCGTGGGCCACCAACAGCACGGCGATCGGGGGGCGGGCGACGGGAGCGTCCACGCGCAGATCGTACCCCGCCCGAGTTGCCGCGTCGCCGAAATCGGGTGAACGAGGCCGGATGTGGTTCGCAATCGTCCTCGCGTGTCGTGGTCCATCGATCGATGCCCGGGAGCCGCTGCCGCTGGCGCCGGGCCACCCGGGGGGCGACCCGGGCTCCACCCCGCCCGGGTCCACGCCGCCGGGCTCCACGCCGCCGGGATCGACCACCACCACCACCACGCCTCCTGCCGCGTCGACGGTGACGACGCCGGAGGGGGACCCGTACGCGGTCGCTCCGACCCTGCCGGACCTCGATCCGGGCGCGCTCGACGCGATCGCCGCCGACATCGACGCGATCATCGACAGCACCGTCGCGTCGACCGCGGTGTACGTGAAGGACGCCGACAACGGCCAGGTCGTGTACGCCCACGACGAAGACGTCCCGATGACCCCGGCGTCGAACACCAAGCTGTTCACCACCGGCGCGGCGTTCGACCAGCTCGGCGAAGACCACCGGCTCGAGCTGACCGCGTGGGCCGACGCCGCCCCCGACGCCGCAGGCGCCGTCGACGAGCTGACCGTCGTGTCCGAGCACGACTTCACCTGGTCGACGTTCTTCTACACGTCGTCGTCGTTCCCGGCCGATCGCCTGGCGGACCAGCTGTACGACGCCGGCCTGCGACGGGTGGACGGAACGCTGACCCTCGCCGGAGAGGTCGAGGTCGAAGGCTACCAGTTCGGGTACTATGATGCCGACTACTACCGCGACGCCGGCTCGGTGGTCCTGCTCGACGCGCTCGAGTCGCGCGGGATCTCGGTCGGATCGCTCGACACCACCTCGTCGTTCGCCGCGCCCGCCGGCGCGATCGAGCTGACCCGGCGCGGCTCGGCGCCGCTGTCGGTCGCCTGCCACCCGCTGAACGTGTACAGCCACAACGAGTTCGCCGACATCCTGTCGCACCACGAGGGCTGGGTCCTCCGCGGGTCGAGCACCTACACCGACGGCGCGGCCTCGGTGACCGACTGGCTCGACGGCGCCGGGATCGACACCGCCGGGCTCGAGCTGCACGACGGATCGGGACTCTCGCACGACAACACCGTCACCACCCGCCAGATCGTCGAGATGCAGGCCTACCTGTACGACCGACCGGCCGGGATCGCGTGGCAGCGCACGTTCAGCACCGCCGGGGTCCTCGGCACCCTCGGCAGCCGGATGACCGGCCCCTCCACCTACGGGCGGTTCCTCGGCAAGACCGGGACGCTCACCGGGGTGATCGCGACCAGCGGCGTGCTGTACCACGCGACCGACGGCCACCGGTACCTGATCTCGGTCCTGATGAACGACGTGGTGGACGACACCTACGCCCGGGGCCTCGAAGACGACGTGGTCGAGGCGATCGCGTCGGATCGGCGCGGGGTCGGGGTCCGCCCGGCCGCCCCGGTCCTACGCGAGGTGAGGTCGCGCGGGGACGGCACCCTGTCGATCACCTGGGACGGCGTGTCGGGCGCGGACGGGTACCTCGTGTGGCTGTCGACCGACGGGCTCGTGTGGCGGCGGTCGGACGCCCGGTACGTCACCGCGACCGCGTTCGTGGCGGGCGGCCTCGCGCAGGACGCGACCGCGTACGTCCGGGTGTCGGCGTCGAGCCGTGGGGGCGAGAGCGACCCCTCGGACGCGTACGGGGCCCGGGTCGGCCACGATCCCTCGTCGGTGCTGATCGTCGACGGCAACGACCGGTGGGCGACCCAGTGGGAGAACCCGATGGGCCGCGGCCACGACTTCGGGGTGGTCCACGCGGACGCGCTGGGGGCGCGGTCGTTCGACACGGTCGCGAACGAGGCGGTCGCCGACGGCACGATCGCGCTGACCGACTACGCCGCGGTGGTGTGGATGTTCGGCGAGGAGTCCAGCACCGAGGAGACGTTCGACGACGTCGAGCAGGTGTTGGTCGGCGACGCGCTCGCCGCCGGGACCGCCCTGTTCGTGTCGGGGGCGGAGATCGGGTGGGACCTCGACGAGCTTGGCTCCGCGACCGACCAGGCGTTCTTCCGCGACGTGGTGCACGCCGGGTACCTCGCCGACGACGCCGAGAAGCTGCCGCCGAACGCGAAGGTCGCGTCCCTGGCGATCCAGCCCGCGAGCATCGA
>JBEBJW010000747.1:0-4354 GCA_040079715.1 Myxococcota bacterium
CCTCCGTCCCGCGGATCCGTCGGACGGGCACCGGCCCATCGATTACAATCGGGGCGTGCCCCCCTGCACCTCGAGTCCTCGGCGCCGTGCCCCGGTGGCCGCGGTCGGATGGATCCTCCTGGCCGGTTGTCCGGGGGGCCTGTCGGTCTACGTCACCGACGGCGTGGACGAGCCCGCCGCGCCGGACCTCACGGTGCGGACCGACCCGACCAGCACCCCGACCGCCCCCACGCCGGAGCCGACCTGCGCGGTCCCGCTCGACGGGGCCTCGCTGTGCGTGAACGAGCTCCAGTCGAACAACGACGCCACGTTCCAGCCCGGCGCGGACGGCGTGTTCCCCGACTGGGTCGAGCTGTACAACGCAGGCGACGCCGCGGTCGATCCGGCGTCGATCGGGTGGTGGATCGGCGACGCGGGACCGTTCGCGCTCTCCGGCGCCCCGATCGAGCCCGGCGGCCATCGGGTGGTGATCCTCGACGATCAGCCGCTGCCGGATCACCTGTCGACCGGGATCGCCGCCGAGGGCGAGCAGCTCCGGATCGCAGTCGACGGTCACCTCGCCGACGTGGTCGACGTCCCTGCCCTGTCCGACGACACCACCTACGGTCGATCTCCGGACGCCGGGGCGTGGATCACCGCCTGCACCGCGTCGCCTGGCGCCCCGAACGCCGCCGAGCCGTGCGACGACGCGCTCGACTGGGTGTTCACCCTCGGGCGGATCCACCCGATCCGGTTGTACGTCGACCCGGTACAGTGGGCGCAGTTCGAGACGTCCGCGCTGTTCGCCCCGGTCCCCGCGACCGCGACCCTCGCGTTCGACGGCGGGGTGTTCCCGGCGGTCGAGATCGAGCCGAAGGGCGGCTACGGCTCGTTCCGGACCGACCTCGACACCCAGAAGGTCGCGTTCAAGATCGACCTGAACGCGATCGAGGACCACGGCTGGCACGGCCTCGAGCGGCTGACGCTGAACAACCTCGTCCAGGACCCGACGTTCACCCACGAGTACCTCACGTACAGCCTGTTCCGGGAGGTGGGGCTGGCGGCGCCGCGGGTCGGGTTCGCGCGGGTGTACGTCAACGACGTGTACTTCGGGTTCTACGCGATCATCGAGCCGATCGACGACGGGTTCCTCGACCGGAACTACCCGGACGGCACCGGCCACCTGGTCGAGAGCGCATACGGGCCGGACTTCGACCTCGGCGACGAGCTGCTGTTCAGCTACGACGAGGGCCCGGACGCGGCGGCCGCCCAGGCGCTGATCGTCGAGGTCAGCCAGCTGCTCGCGACCTCGCCGTGGGACGAGACCACCTACGCCACCCTCCGGACCCTGGTCGACATGGACGAGGTGATGGCGAACATGGCGGTCGAACACGCCACCTGGCACTGGGACGGGTACACCACCGAGAACAACTACTACCTGTACCACGAGCCCACCACCAGCCTGTGGACGATGATCCCACACGGTGCGGATCAGACCTGGACCGCCGGCTGGCCGAACCCGTACGACGGCAACGGGCAGGCCGTGCTGTACCAGTTCTGCGCGGTCGTGCCGTCCTGTTGGGCGACCTACGCGTCGAAGGTGGTCGCGACCGCGGAGGCGCTCGACCGGCTCCAGCTCGAGGGCGTGCTCGACCAGCTGATCGCGCTGACCGAGCCGGAGATGGCAGCCGATCCGCGCGCTGAGCAGCGCGAGAACCGGCCGAGCCAGCTCGCGACCACCCGGGCGCGGATCCAGAGCGCCCCCGGTGCGCTGCGCGACGCCGCCGCCACCCACTGACCCTCCCGACGACCCGGGGCGACCCCCGTTTCACCGAGCTCGCGACGCTGGTCGGCGGCGCGCTCGACCCGAGGCTGGTTCTGGGGATCCACAGGTCGAGCCGCCGGCGCGGAGCTCCGGGTGGCGTCCCGTCGTCCGCCACCGAGCCAGCAAACTGCACCGCACCCCGTCGACCACCAGGCGCATCAGTTCAGTGCTGGGCGCCGGGGTCGACGTCGTACTCGATGTACACCTTCGCGGCCGGCGCGGGCGGCGTCCCGAACAGGATGCTGTTCCGGATCGGGTCGAAGGTGTAGTCGGTGTCGAGCGCGTAGTTCACCGTCTGGCCGCCGTCGACGCCGTACACCACGATCGAGTCGATCAGCGGCTGCTGAGTGAGGAAGAACTCGCTCTTCAGCCCGGAGGACGCCTCGGCGAGCTCGGCCAGCAGCTCCTCCCACCGACCGTCGCAGATCGACCAGTCGACGCCGCCGATCCGCTGGTTCGTGTCCACGTGGACGTAGCCCGGGACCGCGGTCGCACAGCCGTCCGGGACCGGACCCACCACGGTCGAGTAGATCACCGAGCCCGGCTCGTACTTCAACCCGGTCAGCCACGACACGAACGTGTCGGTCGTCATCCCGGCGAGCACCGACGAGTCGTCCTCGTCCGAGATCACGATCACCGACAAGAACGCGTCCTCCCGGAGGAACCCGGCGTTCCAGTCGTCGCGCTGGGTCTCGAGCGCCTCCCACACGTTCTGCTGGGACATCTCGTCGCCGGACCCGAGGATCCCGACCAGCGCCAGCGTCTGGAACATCGGCACCGGATCGACCACCGTCCGATCGACCCACCGCATCCCGTTCGTCTCGCGCAGGCGGCCCGCGTTCAGGTACCAGTCGGTGTCGATCACCCCGATGTGGTAGTCGAGCTCGGTCAACGTGAGGAAGTAGTCCATGAACGCGGGGAACGCGGTGATCAGGCTCTGCTGATCGTCCTCCATCGACCCCGAGCTGTCGACCACGAACAGCACGTCGGACTTGGCCCACGACTCGTGCTGGGCGGTCTCGTCGACCACCCGCGCGATGTCGAGGTCGAACGCCACGGGCTCGATCGACACCACCGGCGGTGCCGTGTACGCGTACTCCTGGCACCCCGCCAGCGCTCCGATCGCCGTCAGCAACCCGATGCGGATCACGGCTCGCCTCCCACGGTGGTGTTGTCGGGGATCGACGCAGCTTCACCCAGGGCCAGCGTCGAGGTGTACACGTCCGCGGTGCCGAGCCGACCGTCGGTCCATCCGGTCTGCAGATCACCGTCGGCGGTGATCCACGGCCAGGCGTCGATCGCCCACGCGGCGCCCTGGGCGTACGAGTTGAGCTGGAGATCGTGGTCCAGCCAGCTCGCCCCGTCGTCTTCCGACACGGTGTAGTACAGGTCGTCGTGGCCGCCTTCGAGGTCCCACCGGTTGTCTTCCCACACCACCGCGATCCGGCCGTCCCGGGCGGCGATCCGAGGGTTGATCGCGGTGAACCCGGTTCCGCTGTGATCCAGCGCGATCTCGTCTCCGGTGAGCGTCCCGGCGCCGATGACCCGGGTGTACACGTCGAAGCTGCCCCACCGATCGTCCGACCACACCACGTGGGCCGCCCCGTTCGACACCACGAGCTCGGGCTCGACCGCCGCGAACACCGCCGCGTCTGCCCCGTCGACCCGCAGGGCCGGCTCGAGCCACGCGCCGCCGTCCACCCGGTAGTTCGCGAAGATCCCGAAGTTCTCTCCGCCGACCCGCGCGTCGTGCCACACCACCCACACCTGGCCGTCGGCGGCGGCGATCCGCGGGCGCCCGCTGTCGGTCGCGCCGGGCTCGTCGCCGAGATCGACCCGCGACTGATCGACCCAGGTGGCTCCCCCGTCGGTCGACGCGGCGAACAGCACGTCGATCGCGCCGTTCCGCATGTCCTCCCACACCGCGTACACGAGCCCGCCGCCCGCCGCCGCGAGCTGCGGCCAGCCCGACCAGGTCTCGCCGGCGGTCCCCGGCTCGACCCGCTGCGGGATGGCGAACGTGGCGCCGCGATCGGCCGATGCGGCGACGAACACGTCGAACGAGCCGTACAGATCCTGCATGTACGCGACGTAGACCTCGTCGCCCGCGACCGCGACCGTCGGGTTCCGGGCGTCGAAGTGGCCGTTGATGTCGCGGCTCACGTTGGTCGGCAGGGAGAACGTCGCGCCGCCGTCGGTCGACGCCGTCTGGAACACGTTCGACAGGCCGAGCACCCCGGTGCGGGTGTCCTCCCACACGAGCTGGACCGAGGCCGCGTCGCACCCGATCGCCGGGACCCGCGCCGCAGCGTCGCTGCCGGTCGGGTTCACCGCCTCCGACCAGGTCGCGCCGCCGTCGGTCGAGGCCGAGAACCACACCGACTCGACCCCGGATCGGTCGTCGGTCCACACCGCGTACCGCGCGTCGGCCCCGTCGGAGCAGAACCGCGCGCCGAGGCTGTCCGGGTCGACCTCGGCGGCGTCGCCGCCGTCGATCCGGATGTCGGACGTCTCCCACCGGACCGCCGGCACGGGATCTCCCCCGCACCC
>JBEBJW010000748.1:0-4350 GCA_040079715.1 Myxococcota bacterium
GTTCGTGGAGATCGACCTCGACGTCGCGGCGGTCGGCGGGCGGATCGTGCTCCTCGGCCTGCTCGGCGGCCGGACCGCGAGCGTCGACCTCGCGCGGGTGCTGGTCCAGCGGCTGTCGGTGATCGGCACCACGCTGCGGTCCCGGTCGAACGAAGACAAGGCGCGGATCGTCGACGGGGTCGCGCGGGAGATCTGGCCGCTCGTGACCGCGGGCAAGGTCCGCCCGGTGATCGATCGCCGGGTCCCGATCACCGAGGCCGACGCCGCCCACGAGGCGCTCCGGACCAACCAGACCGTCGGCAAGGTCGTGCTGTCGGTGGCGGCCGCCCGGGCGCCGACGCGCTAGAGCTGTCGCCTCGGGAACCGGGAGACGGAATGGACCTCGCCGACGAGGTGCGCCGACGGCGCACGTTCGCGATCATCAGCCACCCGGACGCGGGCAAGACCACGCTGACCGAGAAGCTCCTGCTGTACGCCGGAGCGGTCCACGTGGCCGGCGCGGTCAAGTCGCGCAAGGCGAGCCGACACGCGCTGTCCGACTGGATGGAGATGGAGAAGGAGAAGGGGATCTCCATCACCTCGTCCGTGCTGCAGTTCGACTACGGCCAGTACCGGATGAACCTCCTCGACACGCCGGGTCACGCCGACTTCTCCGAGGACACGTACAGGGTGCTCGCGGCGGTCGACTCGGCGATCATGTTGATCGACGCCGCGAAGGGGGTCGAGCCGCGGACCCTGAAGCTGTTCGAGGTCTGCCGGATCCGCAAGCTCCCAGTGACGACGTTCGTGAACAAGATGGACCGGCCGGGCCGCGACCCGCTCGACCTGCTCGACGACGTCGGCAAGACCCTCGCGATCCGCACCGTCCCGCTGAACTGGCCGATCGGCCAGGACGCCGAGTTCACCGGGGTGTTCGATCGGCTCGCCCGGAAGGCCGTCCTGTGGGAGCGACAGGCGAGCGGGACCGAGGTCGTGCCCGAGGTGATGTTCGACCTCGACGATCCGGGCCTGGTCGAGCGGATCGGGAACCGCCGGTTCGACGACCTGCGCGAGTCGGTCGAGCTGCTCGACGCCGCCGGCGACCCGTTCTCCGACGCCGACTACCTCGCGGGCGACGTGACCCCGTTCTACTTCGGGTCGGCGATGACGAACTTCGGCGTGTCGCAGCTGCTCGCCTCGCTCGGCACCCTCGCCCCGCCGCCCACGTCGCGGCCGGCCACCGACGGCGGTCACGGCCCGGACGCCCCGGAGTTCGCCGGGTTCGTGTTCAAGATCCAGGCGAACATGAACCCGCGCCACCGCGACCGGATCGCGTTCATGCGCGTGGTCTCCGGCCGGTTCGAGCGCGGGATGGACGTGAAGGTCGCCCGGACCGAGGGCAAGCTGCGGCTGTCGAAGCCCCACACGTTCCTCGCGCAGGAGCGGTCGATCGTCGACGAGGCGTTCCCGGGCGACATCGTCGGCCTGTACGATCCGGGCGAGCTGCGGATCGGCGACACGCTGTACACGGGCCCGAAGGTCGAGTTCAAGGGGATCCCCCGGTTCGCTCCGGAGTACTTCGCTCGGATCCGGCTGAAGGACCCGACCCGGCGCAAGCACCTCCAGGAGGGCCTCCAGCAGCTGTCGCAGGAGGGCACGATCCAGCTGTTCTACCGGGCCGGGCTCGGCGCGGCGGACCCGTACCTGGGCGCGGTCGGGTTGCTCCAGTTCGAGGTCCTCAAGGTCCGGCTCGAGAACGAGTACAACACCCGGGCCGAGCTCGAGCCGGCGCCGTTCACCGTCGCGCGGTGGGTCGGCGGCGCCCCGTCCGGGCTCGAGTGGCTGAAGAAGCGGCCGGACTACGTGCTGGTCGAGGACCGGTACGGCCACCCGGTGGTGCTGTCGCCGTCGCCGTGGCCGCTGAACTACGCGCTGGCCGAGGCGCCCGGGCTCGAGCTCCACGAGATCTCTCCGCTCTGACGCTCACATTCGGCGACGGTAGCCCTTTCTGTGTCGGGCGGTGTCGAACGCCGCTGGAGGTGACGATGCGGTGGATCGCGGCAGTGTGGCTGGTCGGGTGTTCGGGCGGGACGACGGACACCACCGGCGGAGACGACGACGACGCGGGCAACGGCCCGGAGATCTGCAACGGCGACAACTGCCAGTGCTCGAGCGCGGCGTGCGACATCACCTGCTCGGGTGAGGCCGACTGCAACGCCCAGTGCACCAACGGCGACCCGTGCGACGTGGCGTGCAACGGCGCCCCGAGCTGCGACGTCCAGGCCACCAACGGCACCGTCTCGGTCACCTGCGACGGGTCGTCGCCGTGCACCGTGGAGTGCAGCAGCGCCGACCACTGCGACGTCGACTGCGCGGGCGGCGAGTGCACCGTCACCTGCCCCGAGACCGGGTGCGAGGTCAACGGGTGCGGTCGGGACTGCACCGTCACCTGCGGGCTGACCCCGCCGCGGAACCCGACGACCAACGGGGACATCGCCACCTGCCAGTGAGGGTCTGGGGCAAGAACCGACGGCGATCCTCCGCCCCGTGATCCCGCGTCGTGATCCCTCGCCGCAGGCGCCTCGGCCTCCGCTCGGTTACCGAGGCGCCCCATGTCGACCCCCACCACCGCTCAGCCGTTCCTGTACGTCACCTGCCCCGTCGGCAGCGAGGCCGTCGTTCGCGGGGGGATCCCCGGCCACCGGCCCGCGTTCGCCCGACCGGGGACGATCACGTTCAAGACCGAGCTGCCGGTGCTCCCGGACGGCCCGCGCCCCCACCCGCTCGCGCGGACCTGGGGGGTGAGCCTCGGGGTGGACCCGCAGCTCGACGCGCTGCCGGACCGGCTGGTGCTCCAGGTGCGCCCCGGCGAGGCCGGTCCCCCGGGCAAGGTCCCGCCGTCGGTGGACCTCGCGTGGGCCGAGGACGCCCGGAACCGCGCCCAGGTGCTCGCCGACGAGCTCGGCGCCCGGGTCACCCTCGACCCGCCGAAGGTCGGTGACGCCGTGCTCGTCGTGATCGTCCGCCCGGACGAGCGCCCGATCTACGGGTGGCACCTCCACTCGGCCGACCGCGGGCCGCTGCCGGGGGGCCGCTGGCCGCTGTCGCCGCCGAAGGACGCGCCGTCGCGGGCGTGGGCGAAGCTCGAGGAGCTGATCGCGTGGTCCGGGTCGACGCCGCGGCCGGGCGAGCGGGTGCTCGAGCTCGGGTGCGCCCCGGGCGGCGCGACGGTCGCCCTGCTGGACCGCGGGCTGGTGGTCACCGGGGTCGATCCGCAGCCGATGGCGCTCCCGCCGCGGCTCGCCGACGCCCCGTTCGTCCACCTCCGCCAGCCGATCGAGGCGGTCGAGCGGGACCGGCTGCCGGACGAGGTCGAGTGGATCGTCGGGGACGCGAGCGTCGCCGCCCCGGTCGCGGTCCACGCGCTGCTCCGGCTGGTCAAGCGGTACCGCCCGACGCTCCGCGGGGTGCTGGTCACCCTGAAGCTGAACGAGTGGGCCCTGGTCGACCGGATCCCGGACCTGATCGAGCAGCTCGCCGCCCTCGGCCTCGAGCCGCGCGGCGGAGGGGCCGCCCACCTGCCGTCGTTCCGTCAGGAGGTCGGGGTGGTGCTCGCCGCGCCCGCCGGGGCCGCGTTCGACCGGGACGAGCGGGTCACCGTACGGCGACCGACACGACCTCGGCCAGCGCGGTCCGGGTGAGGGTCCGCTGCTCGAGCTCGTCCTCGGACCACTGCTCGATCAGCTCCCGGGCCTCCGGGGTCAGCCGCGGGTCCGCCAGCGCGAGCTTCAGCGGGTCCGGCTGCTGCTCGAGCCGCTCGTCCTCGGCGACCCGCTCCTCGAGGTAGCTCTGGAGCGACTGGGACGGCGCGGGCGCGTCGAGCGCGAGCTCGATCCCGGACACCGGCGCGTCGGGCACGACGGTGACGAACTCGCCCCACCCCTCCGACCGCGACCGGCGGGCCGCGAGCGGGCACTCGGCGCCGCGCCAGCACGCCACCACGAACCGACCGTCGGCGCCGGCGGGGGTCGCCCCGTCGACCAGGTTGCCGACCTCGGCCCCGGGGACCGGCCGCCCGGCGCGATCCACCACCTGGCCCGACACCGCGATCCGCTGGGGCGCGAGCGCGTCGCACGCGCCGACCTCGCCGGGCCACGCGCCGTGCCACTGGACCACGAGGCGGGGGGCGTCGCTCTTCGCGTCCGCCAGGAGCTGGATCCGCGCCTGCCCGTCCGGGTCCTCGACCGCGCCGACCAGCACGCCGTCTTCGACCCGGGCGCGGTTCAACCCGGTGACCGGGCCCTCCGGCAGCGAATCGCCGACGGTGCAGCGGATCACGCCGTCGCCCGCGTACTCGGCGACGGTCCGCAG
>JBEBJW010000749.1:0-4337 GCA_040079715.1 Myxococcota bacterium
CCTGACCCTGAGCCGGAACCGCCCGCCGAACCCGCAGCGGATCGATCTCGTCGACACGGTGGCCCAGCTGATCCGGATGGTGACCCGGGTGGTGGGTGAGGACGTGGCGGTCGAGTGGATCCCGGACGCGGCGTCGTGGGGCGTGGTGGCGGACCCGAGCCAGGTCGCGCAGGTGATGTTGAACCTGGTGATCAACGCCCGCGACGCGATGCCGGACGGAGGGCGGCTGACGATCGAGACCGCGAACGTCGACCTCGACGAGGGCTGGGTCCGGACCCACCTCGGGTCGGCAGCGGGGCCGCACGTGATGCTGGCCGTGACCGACACCGGGGTCGGGATGGACGCCGCGACGCTCGAGCGGGTGTTCGAGCCGTTCTTCACCACCAAGGACCACGGCAAGGGCACCGGCCTCGGGCTGTCGATCGTGTACGGGATCGTCCAGCAGAGCAACGGGCACGTCTGGGTGTACAGCGAGCCCGGGCACGGCACCTCGGTCAAGATCTTCCTGCCGCGCGCCGACGGACCGCTGACCCCGGCCGGGGGGCCGTCGCCGATCCCGAGAGGCGGCGAGGAGCGGGTGTTGGTGGTGGAGGACGACGATCAGGTCCGCGCGGTGGCGGTCGGGATCCTCCAGCGGCACGGGTACCGGGTGACCGCGGCCCGGACGCCGGCGGAGGCGATCGACTGGTTCGAGCGGGACCCCACCGCGTTCGATCTGCTGCTGACCGACGTGATCATGCCCGGGCTGACCGGACGCGAGCTGGCGGCGCACCTCCACACGGTGCGGCCCACGCTGCGGGTGCTGTTCATGAGCGGTTACACCGACAACACGTTCCGGACGGTGCCAGCGGCGGGCACCTCGACCCCGTTGCTCCAGAAGCCGCTGACGCCCTCGACCCTGCTCCGGAGCGTCCGGGACGCGCTCGAGCGGTAGCCCGTCGTCGGCTCGACTGTCGGGGGACTGTCGCGCGCACGGCACCTCACCGTCCCGCGCGGTGGGCCACCGGGGCGGGGTCCACACAGGTCTCGGCGGGGTCCCGACGGTTCGGCTGGCATTCGGCGACCGGACTCCAGTGAGTGCCGGTCGGTGCATCCCGTCCGGATACGGTTTCGCTCCATCGGTGCCTCGCAGCGGACCCGGGCTCGCGCTAGGCCTCCTCAGTGCGGAGGTTCGATGTCGATGCGCGGGTGGCTGGTGTTCTTGGTGGCATGCGCCGGTGACAAGGGGTCGACGACCGACCCGACGGACGGCTCGGTCGACGGCGACGCGGACACCGACGCCGACGCCGACACCGACCTCGCCTGCGCGGACGACGCGCTGTCGGGCCCGATCACCGTCACCGGGACCACGGTGGGAGCCGGCGACGAGCAGTCGTCGACCGACTGCCCCGGGATCGGCGCCGGCGAGGACTACGCCTACGGGTTCACCGTCCCGACGACCGGCCGGTACCTGTTCGACATGACCGGCACTGCGTACAACGACATCTTGTACCTGCGGGACGGCTGCACCGGCGGCGAGCTCGCGTGCAGCGACGCGTTCAACGGCGACCTCGAGGGGCTGTACGAGTCGATCGCGTTCGACGCGACCGCCGGCCAGGAGCTGCTGGTGGTGGTCGACAGCTTCGACGCCGGCGGCGACTACAGCCTGACGATCTCCGAGATCCCGACGATCGAGTCGACGTGCGACGACGGCCTCGACGACGACCACGACGGCGCGTTCGACTGCGACGACGCGGACTGCGACGCGGTGTCGCCGTGCTTCGAGGCGCTGTGCGACGATGGCACCGACGACGACGTCGACGGACCGATCGACTGCCTCGATCCCGACTGCGCGGCCGCCGCGAACTGCGCCGCGGCGTGCCCGGACCTGACCCTGACCGACGTGGGCTCGGTGGTCGGCACGACCCGCGGCGCGCCGCACGAGGGCTCGGGCTCGTGCGACTTCGGGGCGGTGGCCCCGGACGTGTCGGTGGCGTTCACCGCGCCGCGCACCTCGCAGTACGGGTTCGCGACGGTGGAGCTCGCGACGAACTTCTCGAGCGTGCTGTACGTGACCGACGGCTGCGGCGGCCCGGAGCTCGCGTGCGACGACGCGGCGAACCCGGGCGGCGGCGGTGACACCGTGGTGGTGGACCTCGTGGCGGGTCAGACCGTGATCGCGGTGGTCGACGGGATCGGCGGGGCGTTCGGCGACTTCGAGCTCGAGGTGTTCGACCTCGCGGGCGACGAAGGCGCGGCCTGCGCGGACGGGATCGACAACGACCTCGACACCCTGATCGACTGCGACGACCCGGACTGCACCGGCGACGTGACCTGCGTGGAGATCTGCACCGACAACGTCGACAACGACGGCGACCACCTGGCGGACTGCCTCGACCAGGACTGCGCGATCCAGGACGTGTGCGCCGAGATCTGCGACGACGGGATCGACAACGACGACGACTTCCGCCCGGACTGCCTCGACAAGGAGTGCGCGCTGTTCGCGGACTGCCTCGAGTCGGTGTGCGACGACGGGCTCGACGACGACGGCAACGGGTTCGTCGACTGCCAGGACACCGACTGCAGCGAGTTCCCGGCCTGCCGCGAGATCTGCGACGACGGGATCGACAACGACGGCGACTTCGCGGTGGACTGCGAGGACCTCCAGAGCTGCGGCGGCTCCCCGCTGTGCGTCGAGGACTGCGCCGACGGGATCGACAACGACGGTGACTTCGGGGCGGACTGCGCCGACACCGACTGCGACGCGGTGGTCGCCTGCATCGAGACCGCGTGCAACGACAACCTCGACAACGACGGGAACTTCCTCGCCGACTGCCGGGACCCCGACTGCGATCTCGCGCCGGCATGCGCCGAGAACTGCAACGACGGCGTCGACAACGACGCCGACGGGTTCGCCGACTGCGCGGATCCGGCGTGCGCGGCCGCCCCGGTGTGCCAGGAGCAGTGCGCGAACGGCATCGACGACGACGGGAACTTCCTCGCCGACTGCCTCGACCCGGACTGCGACTTCGACACGGCGTGCGCCGAGGACTGCGTGGACGGGAGCGTCGACGACGACGGCGACGGCCGGTTCGACTGCCTCGATCCGTACTGCACGACCGACCCCGCGTGCGGCGTGGCGTGCCCGGCGCTCGATCTCGGCGCCGTGGTGCCGGTGACCGCGGTGGGCGACACGTTCGGCGCGCCGGACACGCTCACCCCGTCGTGCGGGTTCGGCGGCCTGTTCGGCGCGGCGTCGGACGAGACGTTCTCGTTCACCGCCCCGGCGGACGGCGACTACCTGTTCGACAGCCGCGGCACGTCGTTCGCGGCGGTGCTGACGGTGCTCGACGGCGACTGCGGCGGCCCGGAGCTGATCTGCGAGTCGGGGGCGTTCTCCGACAACCCGATCGTGACGGTGACCCTGACCGCCGGCCAGACCGTGGTCGCGGTGGTCGACGGGTCGGACTACACCCAGGCCGGTGGGTACGTGCTCAACGTGTACGCCGCGCCGTAGCGGCCCCCGGCCTGCTCAGACCGCGATCCCGCGCGCCCGGAGCGGCGCGCGGACGTGGCGCTCGAGCGACGCCTCGGCGAGGGCGAGGTACGCGTCGCTCTGCATCCACCCGAGGTCCGCGAGGTGCTCGGGCGAGGCGGGGGGCCGGGCGCGGATCGCGTCCCAGTTCGCCTCCACCCCGGCGATCGCGGCCCGGGCGGTGTCGGCGAGGGCGGCCCGGTCGTCGTCGGTCAGGTGGGCGTTCACCCAGTCGAGCCAGCTCCACCCGAACGTGCCGTGGTCGGCCTCGTCGACCACGATCCGCTTCAGGACGGCGCGGGTCAGCGGGTGGGCGCACGCCTTCCACGTGCCGTGGAGCAGCGGGATCGACAGGGCCTCGCCGACGCAGAAGTAGGCGACGACCTGGTGCGAGGCGCGGAGCAGCGGGTCGAGCCCGGCGCCGATCCGCGACACCAGCGTGTCCGGCGTGTACTCCAAGGCGACCCCGCCGCCGAGCTCGGACGCGATCCGGGCGCACAGCTCGACGTGGACCAGCTCGTCGAGCGGGAACCGGGTGGCGAGCGCGATCAGATCGAGCGGCGCGCGGGCCTCGATCATCGACTGGAGGGTGGCGGCGCACGCGGCGCCGGTCCGGTGCTCCTGGAACGCGGCCCCGGTCCACGCGCGGCGGGCGGCGTCGCGGAGGGCCTCGGGCAGGGCGGCGACGGCGGGCCCGAGCGTGCCCCACGGCATCGCCTCGACCTCGGGGCGCATCGCCCGGTACTGGCGCTCGATCGCCCCGCCGACGAGCTCGAGCTCGAACAGCTCGGCCTCCATCTCCGCTCCCGGTCCGTGGTGGGGG
>JBEBJW010000750.1:0-4327 GCA_040079715.1 Myxococcota bacterium
AGCGACGGGAGGGACGGCTCGCTGGCGGCGAGATCGGGGACGCCGTCGTCGTCGAAGTCGCCGACCGCGAGGCCGAACCCGAAGTGCTGGAGACCAAGGTTGCCGTCGATCACCAGCGGCGCGTCGTCGAGGCCGTCGTCGAGGCCGAGGACGTACACCCGCCCGCTGCGGTCCCCGGCAGGCCAGCCCATCGCGTCGAGGATCGCCTCGTCGGTGCCGTCGCCGTCGAGGTCTGCGGCGTGGGCGTGCTGTCCGAGCCAGTCGCCGGCGACGGCGCCGCTCCATGTGACGTCGGCTGCGGCGTCGACCGCGAGGTGGCCGGTGGGCAAGGGGCCGCGGAGGGCGAACACGGAGCCGCGGCGGTCGTCGAGGTCCGGGGCGCCGATCATCAGGTCGTCGACGCCGTCGCCGTCGAGGTCACCGTCCGCGATCTCTGTTCCGAGGGTCTCGGTGGGCCCGAGGATCAGATCGGCGTCGCCCAGGGTCCGGCCGGCGGGCGCGGGCTCGGAGAACACGCAGATCGACCCGAGGTGGAGATTGAAGTCGGCGGAGCTGCCACACCCGATCGCGAGCCCATCTGACTCCTGATCGAACCATCTGCCGGCGTCGAGGCGGTCGCCGGCGAGATACGATGGCTCGTCGTCCAGGACCCGCTCGCCTCCCACCGCCGTCGGATGACCGGAGGTCGAGGACGGGGTCAACAGCGCCGCGCCTCGGCTGTCGAGCAGTACCAGCACGAGAGCGTCACCGTCCCTGGCGATCACTACGTCGTGCCCCAACAGAATTCCCGTCGGCATCGGTCCGCCGCCTTCCCACCGAGCGGTCAGCGCGAGCTCCGGTCCGTCGAGCCGGGTGACCGCCCCGGCCAACACGAAGCCATCGGGTACCTGCTGGGATCCGGTGATCAGGTCGTCGTCCCCGTCCCCGTCGAGGTCTGCCACCGCTAGCCGGTGGCCGTACTCGAGGCCGAGATCCTCGTCTCCGGTCGGGGTGATCCCGGGGAACCCGCCGAGGGGGACGGAGGACCCGTCGACGCCGTCGCAGTCCTGATCGACCCCGTCGCCGTCTGGGTCGGGCGCGCCGGGGTACCGCGTCGGGTCTCGGTCGTCGCAGTCGAGCGCGGCGGCGGCGCCGTCGTGGTCGCCATCGTCTCCGCCGGTCGGGTCCGGGTCGTGCTCGGGGCAGCCGAGCGCCAGCGTCCACCACATCATCGGAGCCCGTTGACGCTGTCGACGTTGTTCCACTGGGCGGTGAACCCGAGGGCCTGCGCCGCGGCCTCCCGAAGGGCCGAAAGCCCGAAGGCCCGAACAACCGCGCGCATCTTCGGCCTCCCGCGCGACTCTACCCGCGATGACACCAGGTGTCGACGTGGATGTGGGCGTCACCGCTCGGCGAACAGCGGCGCCAGCGCGGTCGCCCGGGCGGCCAGGGCCGGGCAGGTCGCGGTGTTCGCGAACAGCGCGCACCCGTCGTACCGCTCGCCCCGGTACCCGACGTGCCGGAACCCGCGCGGCATCGACAGGCGGCTCGCCACCGCCCCCGTCGCGAGGTCGACCTCGACGAACGCGGTGGCCGGCGCGTCGAGCGAGCCCTCCGCCGCTTCGGTGACCAGGATCCGGTCGTTCCCGAGGTCGTCGAGGTCGCCGAGGGTCGGGAGATCCCAGCCCCGCTCGGTCCACGCCCAGACCCGAGACAGGGTGTGGGTCGCGGCGTCGACGTGCCACCGGATCGCCTGGGATTGGCCTCGGTCCCGCCCGTTGTCGTACACGAGCAGGTCGTCCCCGTCGACCTCGAGCCCGTGCGCGCACTGGGGCAGGACCTCCGGTCCGAGCGGCGCGCCGAGCTCGTCGACGACCGTCCACCCAGCGTCGGCGGACAGGTCCCACACCACGTCGCCGGTCGCCTCGTCGATCGCCAGGATCTTTTGGACCTCGCACAGGCTGACGTACAACCGGGGCCCGTCCGCCGTCTCCTGCCGGTCGACCCAGTTGGCGTGGTACGGCTCGGATCCCAGCGCCCCGGGCGACAGCAGTCCGTCGTCGACGTACCGTTGGCTGTCGAGCTCCACGTCCAGGCGGCCGGTGACCGGGTCGTGGACCCGCAGCCCGAAGCCGAGGAACGCGATCAGGCCGGTGCGGTCGACGTTCGGCACGTACTGGAGCGACAGGATCCGCCCGTCGTCGAGGCGCTTCGCGTCGTGCGACCAGTAGTCGGCGCCCCACGGAGGGAGGTCCGCGGCGTACCGCTCGCCGTCCCACAGGTCGACGATCCGCGGCGCGCCGTCGCTGTCGTTGCCGCCGCCCCACACGAGGGTCGTCGACGCGGCCTCGCCCGGCGGCGGCGGGTCGAGCAGCGCCTCGACCGACACCCGGACCCCCTCCGGCAGCCGCCAGGCCCACCGCGGGCGGCCCTGCGGGTCCCACACGATCAGCCAGGTCCGGAACGGCACCGCGTCGGCGCGCTCCCACCCGCCGAGGGTGTACGCGCCGGTCATCCCGAGCGCCGGGTCGACCTCGACCTCCAACACCGGGAGCGGCTGGGGCGGAGACCCGGTGGTGAACGACGCGCTCGCCGGGGGCGCTCCGGTCGTCGGGCAGGTCGCCGCTGCCTGGCAGGTGTACGCCGTGTCCGACAGCAGACCGAGCAGGTGGAGCGCGTGTCCGGTGCCAGCGACCGGGTCCTCGACCAGGTGGACCTCGGTCGGGTCGAGGTCGGCGACGCACCGGACCGCCACCGTCGCCGGCGCCGAGGTGTCCACCGCGAGCGCGAGCGTGCTCGGCAGGGGCCCCGCGGCGATCGACATCGTCACCGCCAGCGCCGGGTCCGCCCCGCACGGGTCGCTGTCGCTGTCGGGGTCGGCGTCGGTGGGCCGGTCGACGTCCCGGCCCGCGCACGCCGCAGCGCCGATCGCGATCCACCGGACCATCGTCACCTCGCCCGAGGAGTACCCCGCGATCGCACGTAACGGAACCCGGCGCCGGGGTACCTGGGCGCGGGAGGCCCCGTGCTCGACGACCCGAACCGGATCCGCGAACAGGTGCGCGACTACTACGGCTCGGTCCTGACCGGCTCGGCGGACCTGAAGACCGACGCGTGCTGCACCAGCGGCCCGCCCCCGGCCCGGATCGCCGCCGCGCTCGCCAACGTCCACCCCGACGTGACCGCGCGGTTCTACGGGTGCGGGTTCCCGATCCCGGAGGCCCTCGACGGGCGCACCGTGGTCGACCTCGGGTGCGGCACCGGGCGCGACGTGTTCGTGCTGGCGCAGCTCGTCGGGCCGAGCGGGCGGGTGATCGGCGTCGACATGACCGCTGCCCAGCTCGCCGTCGCCGAGCGGACCCGCGACTGGCACGCCGCGCGGTTCGGCCACCCCCGGTCGAACGTGACGCTGCACCACGGGCTGATCGAGGACCTCGGGTTCCTCGCCGACGGCTCGGTCGACGTGGTCGTGTCGAACTGCGTCGTGAACCTCGCGGCCGACAAGGAGGTCGTGCTGCGCGAGGTCCGCCGGGTGCTGGCCCCCGGGGGCGAGTTCTACCTCAGCGACGTGTTCTGCGATCGGCGCCTGCCGCCGGACGTCGCCCGGGACCCGCTGCTGCACGCCGAGTGCCTCGGGGGCGCGCTGTACGACTTCGACTTCGACCAGCTCGCGAAGCGGGTCGGGTTCGGCGACCCGCGGACCCTCGCGTCGTCGCCGATCGCCGTCCGGAGCCCCGCGATCGCCGAGCGGGTCGGGGCCGCGCGGTTCCGGTCGATCACCCAGCGGTTGTTCGCGCTGGACGGGCTCGAGCCCCGGTGCGAGGACTACGGCCAGCTCGCGACGTACCGCCGCCCGATCCCCGGCGTCGGCGCCGCGTTCCAGCTCGACGATCACCACCTGTTCGAGCTCGGTCGCCCGGAGCGGGTCTGCGGGAACACCGCCGCGATGCTCCGCGACACCCGGTTCGGGCCGTACGTCGACGTCGTCGGCGACACGTCGGTCCACTTCGGGGTGTTCGACTGCGGCCCGACGATCGCCGCCCGCGGCCGCCCGACCGACGGCTCCTCGTCGTCCTGCTGCTGACACCAGCGACCGCGGTTCAGCAGAGATCGTGCAACGCCACCGCGCGACCTGGCCGGTCCGCGGGTCACCCGGTATGCGATCCGCGGAGGTCGACATGGACGTGTTCGCGTTCTGGACGTGGTTGCTCTCCCTCGACGACTGGGAGGCGCCGGTCGTCTGAAGGTCGGTCGGGGCTGGTTCCGGGCGCCCCGGCGCTGCGCGCCGTCGGCCTCCCTCCGGCTCCGCTCCGCTCCGGTCGCTGCGCGACGGCGCTGCGCGCCCCTC
>JBEBJW010000751.1:0-4319 GCA_040079715.1 Myxococcota bacterium
CCACCGGATCCGCCCCGCGTCCACCGTGGCCGCGCCGTCGGCCACCCACCCGGTCACCGCGGCCGCGATCCGCCCCCGGTGCCCGCCGGTCGCCTGCCCCAGCCGGCGCGCCCCGTCGGTCCGCCGGTGGACGACCCGCTCCGGGCCGCAGAACCAGTCCGCCATCGCGTCGGGCGCACACGGCGCGAGCTGCACCCGGTGGCCTCCGGGATCGTCGTCGCGCTCGCGCTCGTCGGCGGCGGCGATCCACGGCGCGCCGGGCCCGGACGCGAGCAGGGCGCGGGTCCACCGGTCGATCGCGGCCCACCACCCGACGAGCGCGATCCCCGACCGCGCCGCCAACGTCGCGCGGAGCTGGGCGGGGAGTGACTCCAGCCGCCCGCCGTCCGGTCGGAGCGACGCCGGCAGCGACCCGAACGGCAGGTCCGACCGACCGAGCGCCACGACGTCGAGCCCGAGCGCGCCGACGACCTCGGCGATCGCCCGGTCCCGCCCGCTGCCCGGGGCCCCGACCAGCCGTACGCCGCCGCCTGCGGCGAGGACCCCCCGCGCGACGTCGATCGCAGCGCGGTCCCCGAACCACGGCAGGTCCGCGGTCCCGAACCCGCCGAGCGCGACGGCCAGCGCAGGCAAGTCCGGCGTCCGACCCGCCGGGGACGCGGCGACCGCGCGGGCGATCGCGTCGGCGACCACGTCCGGAACGCCGTGGAGCCGCGGCGGATCGGTCCACCGGTCTGCCGCCGGGGCCCCGCCCAGCGCCTCGTGGAGCATCGTACCGACCGCGTACACCTCGGACCGCACCGACGGGGCCGCCCCGAGCAGACACTCCGGCGCGAGGTACCGCGCGGTGCCGCCCCCGGCCGTCTCGGCCGCCGCTCCGAGCGCCGGGCCGCTCGCGAGGCCGAAGTCCACCAGCACGACCTCGCCGCTCGGGCGGACCCGCACGTTCGCCGGCGTCAGGTCGCGGTGGAGCACCCCGGCCCGGTGGACCCGCGCGACGGTCCGGACGAGGGCGAGCGCGACCGGCGCGAGCGCGGGCCACGACACGGGGCCGGGCGTCCCCGGGAACGGCGCCCCGTCGATCCGCTCGAGCACCACGAACGACCGGCCGTCGGCGTCGACCCCGTGGTCCAGCGCCCGCACCACCCCCGGCACCCGCAGGATCCGCAGCGCCAGGGCCTCTCGCCGGGCCGCCACCGCGTCGGCCGGATCGCGCAGCCGCTTGACCACCACCCGCGCCCCGGTCCGCCGGTCGATCGCGTCGAACACGTCGGCGAACCCACCGGACCCGATCGACCCTTCGAGCGCGTATCGCACGGCGCGCAGGCTACTCCATCTGGTCGGGTGGGATCGCGCGCGACCGGATACCGGGTCCGATGGCCGATCGACTGCGACTGGGGCACCGGGTCGTGGACCTCGACACCGGCGAGGTCGAGGGGGTCGGTCAGCTCCGCCCGATGGAGCGCGCGCTGCTCGCGTTCCTGGTGCTGCACGCCGACCAGGCGTTCCCGATCCACGAGCTCCACACCGCCGTGTGGGGCTACGCGCCGCAGGTCCGCAGCCGGACCGCCTACTCGACGATCGCGCGCCTCCGGGCGCTGATCGAGCCCGAGCCCGACGCCCCGCGGTTCCTGATCGCCGACCGGGGCACCGGGTACCGGCTGGTCGGAGCGGTCCGGATCGTCGGCCCGAGCGCGTCTCCGTCGCCGCCGGCCGCGTCCGGCCCGTTCGTCGGACGTCGCGACGAGCTCGCGGTGTTCGCCGCAGACGACGCCCGGGTGCTGGCGGTGATCGGCCCGGGCGGCGCGGGCAAGACCCGGCTCGCGCTCGAGGCGGCGGGACGGTCCCGGGCCGGCACGCCCGAGGGCGGCGCGTGGTGGTGCAACCTCGAGCACGCCCGCGATCGCCGCGGGTTCGCCACCGCGGTCGCGTCGGTGATCCCGGGGGGCGCGCCGGACGTCGACGTCCTGGGCGACCGGATCGCAGCGCTCGGGCCGTGCCGGATCGTGCTCGACGACGCCGACGGCGTGGGCCCGGAGCTCGCCGCGATCCTGCCGACCTGGCTCGCGCGCGCGCCCGAGGCCCGGTTCGTGGTGACCTCGCGGGTCGGCACGTGGATCCCCGGCGAGCGGGTGATCGAGGTCGGACCGCTGCCCCTCGACGACGCGCTCGCGCTGTACCGCGACCGCCTCGTCCGCCTGGCGGGACCCGGCCGCGGGGTCGACGGCGACGCCGCGATCGCGATCGCGCTCGTCGATCGGGTCGACCGGCTGCCGCTCGGGATCGAGATCGTCGCCGGGAACGCGGTCCTGATCGGCGAGCACGGCACCCTCGACGCGCTCGACCAGCACCGCAGCCTGCCGAACCGAGGGGCGACCGGCCGCCACGGGAGCTTGCACGCGGTGGTCGCGTGGTCGTGGGACCGCCTGCCGGAGGAGCACCGCGACGCGCTGGCGGACCTCGCGGTGCTCGACGGGGGCTTCGGGATCGCCGCCGCCGAGGCCGTGCTCGACCGCCCGGACGCGGTGGACGTCGTGGCGGTGCTGGTCGACGCGAGCCTGATCGCCGCCCGCACCGCCCGCGACGCGGTCTCGTTCCGCCTGTTCGACGTGGTGCGCGCGTTCGTCCGCCAGACCCGGCCCCGCGACGACGAGGCGGTCCTCGATCGGCTGGTCGCGTACGTCGTGCGCCTCCACCCGGACCCCTCGCTCGACCAGCGGACCCACCTCGGGATCACCAGCGCCACCAGCCCGCCGCGCGACCTGTCCGCGCCGACCTACGCCGCGATCCTCGCCCGGGTCGAGGCGAGCGCAGGGCCGTCCCCGTGGGCGACCGACGAGGTCCGGTTCCGGGTCCGCCGCCGGGCCGTGCTCGCCGCGGTCGGGGTCCGCGACGACTGGGTCCGCGACTGGCTCGAGGCGGGCATCGCGTCGGGCCCGGCGGACCACCGCGCGTACTTCCGGCTGTGCCGCGCGTTCGGCCGCCAGCTCACCGACCCGGCCGGCGCGATCGCGGACCACGAGGCGTTGGTCACCGGGCCGATGCCGACCGATCCGACGTTCCGGGTGTACTGCCGCCGGTACTACGGCCACCTGCTGTGCAACCTCGGCCGCCTCGACGACGCGCAGATCCAGGTCGACGCGATCCGGCTCGAGGCGCGGGCGCTGCCGACCGACCTGCGCGACCGCGCCCTCGCGACCGCCCTGTTCCTCCGGTCGACGATCGACCACGCCCGCGGCGACCCGGAGGGCTCGCTCGCGGCGATCGGCGAGGCGGGGGACGCGATGCGCCGGGCGGGCGACCTCGCCGAGGCCGCCGGGTTCGACGCGAGTCGCGCCCGGAGCCTGCTCCAGCTCGGCCGGCTCGACCAGGCGGCCCCGCTCCTCGAAGGCGCGCTCCACCACCTGCCGATCCACCTGCGGGCCGGGTGGTGCGCGACCGAGCTCGCGGCGATCCGCCGGCTCGAGGGACGCCCGCACGAGGCCCACACCCTCGCGATCCGCGCCCTGCCCCACCACCGGAGCCGGTCGCCGTCGGGGCTCCTGCTCGAGGCGCTGATCGTCGCCGCCGCGTGTGCCTCGGGGCTCGGTCGGTGGGACGAGGTGGTGGCGCTGATCGACGAGGCGCTGGCCCTGCCGCCGTCGAACCGGATCCAGCGGGTGCACCAGGCGGCGCTCAGGGCGAAGCGGGCGGCCGCCCTCGGACCCGCCTGGACCGCGGTCCCGCTGGCGGAGCGCGCCCGGGCGCTCAGCGACGAGCTCGGCGGCGGCCCGACCCGCGCGACGGTCGCGGTGCTCGACGCCGAGCTGAAGCTGGCGTCCGGGGAGCTCGAGGCCGCGGCGCGGGCGATCGACGGGGTGTTCCCGGCGGACCGGTCGCTCGACGGGCGGACGGCGGGCCTGCTCGCGGCGGAGCTCGCCCTCCGGCTCGGCGACCGGGACCAGGTCGCGGCGCTGACCGAAGCGGTCCTCGACGGTCCGGCGTTCCCGGTCGAGCTCGCCCGCGCGTACGGGCTCCGGGCGCTGCTCGCGGCGCTGGACGGTGATCGCGACGCCGCGTCCCGCGCGATCGGCCGGACCACCGGCGTCCACGGCCTCGGCGAGGGCTGGCTGGCGGTCCACCGGCGGTGGGTCGCGCACCTGCTCGGGCGCGTCGCGGACCCCGACCCCGACCCGGACGGGGTCGACCTCGGCCCCGACGCGACGGGGGACCCCCGACTGCCGCTCCCGGACGAGTTCGCGGCGCGGTGGGCGCTCGACGAGGCCCGGTCGGGGCGTGCGCGGTGGGCCGGGTGACTGCGCGCGGCGACGGGGACGTGG
>JBEBJW010000752.1:0-4317 GCA_040079715.1 Myxococcota bacterium
CCGGCGTCTCGACGCTGCGCGCCACCGACGCGAGCGCGCCGAGATGGAAGACGGTGCCGACGCCGTGCATCGCCTTCGCGACGGCGGCGGGGTCGGTGAGGGTGCCGCCGCCGCCGATCCGCCCCAGCTCGGCCAGGAGGGACGCCCCGGCCCCGCGGCGCCGGAACTCGGGCGAGTACGGCTGGACCGCCTCGGCGACGACCTGGCCGACCACCGCGTCGCCAGCGGCGAGCTCGACGCCCGCGAGCCAGCTCCCGTCGCGGTCGACGTCCATCCGCGCCTCGTACCGCCCGGGCCCGACCTGGTGGAGCGGCAGCTCGTGGACGGTGAGATCCGGCGCGACCACCCGCGCCTTGCCGTCGAGGAAGTTCCGGAACCCGCCGGCCGGGTCGAGCGCGTCGACGGTGATCACCAGCTCGCCGTCGGCGATCTCGGCCACCGCCCCGATCCCGTTCGACGCCGTCCCGCCGGCGACCCACCGCGCCACCTGGGTCCACAGGCGGACGTAGCTGTCGGTCCCGACCCACGACGAGGCCCACCGCGCCTTGGCGTCCGACGTGAACGCGACCGATCGGCCGAGGCCGTACCGCCAGTGCGCGAGCACCGGATCGACCGCGTCCCCGTGGCGGGTGGTCATCGCGACGACCGCGCGGTCCTTGGCCTCGGTGGCGACGTACCCGCCGAGGGTCGGCATCGGCACGCCCTGGAGCCCGCGGGTGAGGTCGGACGGCATCCCGAGGGCCGGCACGAACGGCTCCTCGATCAGGAACGACCGCGTCGCGAGCAGCGCCTCGCGGGTGAAGATCGCGGGGATCGCGTGCTGGTCGGTGACGTAGTAGAACTGCCCGTGGCCCCAGCCGGAGAGCTGCTTCATCGTGGTCTGGTCGGCGTCGGACCCGATCGCCACGGAGGTCAACGTGACCGCCCCCGCGCCCGACAGCAGTCCCTGGAAGTCCCCGGGGCTGGTCATCCCGTCGGACAGGAGCACGATGTGCTTCAGCGCGGTGTCCGACGCCTGCAGCCCGTGGATCGCGGCGTCGAGCGCGGGGTAGATGTCGGTCCCGCCGCCGGACCGGATCGCCGCCACGTCGTCGATCACGCCCTGGCGACGCCCTTCGAGCGGGGCGAGCGGCGTGACCCAGCTCGACGCGCCGTCGAACGTGACGACGCCGATCGAGTCGCGGTCGGACAGGAGCTCGGCGGTCCGGATCGCCGCTTCCTTGGCCATCCCGAGCTTGCTGCCGGCCCCGCCCCCCATCGAGCACGACTTGTCGAGCGCGAGCACCATCCCGAGCTTCGGGAACCGCGCCTTGTCCGAGATGTCCATCTGGACCGGCAGCGCGCGCTCGACCGGCGACCGGTACCACCCGCCGAGCCCGAACGACTCGTCCCCGCCGAGCATCACGAGGCCGTACCCGAGGTCGCGGACGTACGCCTCGAGCGCCTCCTGGGTCGAGGCGCCGACCGCGTACGACGGGACGTCCGACAGGAACACCGCGGCGTACCGCCGGAGCCCGGGCAGGTCCGGCGGCAGCCCGGCTGCGTTGGTCTCGGTCACGTCGAACCCTTCGCCCCGGAGCACCGCCGCGAGGTGGGTCGACTGGCCCGGATCCCGCTCGACCAGCAGCACCGCCGGCCGACCGCGGACCTGGACCGTCGCCACCCCGACGTTGTTCTCCGGCTGGCCGTCGACCGCGGCGTCCACCTCGAGCTGGGCGCGGAACCGGTGCAGCCCCGGCCCGTCCGCCTCCTGCCGGAACGACAACACCCGCGACTGGCCTGCTTCCAGCTCGACCTTCATCTCGCCGAGGTACCGGTCGTTGTCGTACAGCCGGAGGACCCCGACGGCGGGCTGCTCGGACCGCGCCACGACCTTCACCTCGTACGCGGCGCCCTCGTCGACCGTCGCGGGGGCGACCACGTCCTCGAGCAGCACCTCCGGCTGGTCGGACGCGCCGAGCGGGACGACCGCGATCTCGAGGTCGTCGCCGGCGGCGAGGAGGGCCTGCCCAGCGGCGTCGCCGCGGGTCTGCTCTCCGTCGGTCAGCAGGATCACCCGACGCGTGCGGTCCGCGGGCAGGAGCGCCGTCCCGAGCCGCAGGCCGGCCGCGAGGTCCGACTGGTGCGCGTTCGGGCGGCTGTGGAGGGCGTGGACCTCGAGCGACGACTGCAGCTCGCTCTCGACCACCGCGTCGGCGCCGAACACGACGACCGCGGCCTGGTCGCGCTCCCGCGCCTGGGCGAGGCTGTCGCGGACGAACCCGAGCGCCCGCGCCTCGCCGGCGGGTCCGACCGAGGCCGAGCCGTCGATCACGAACACCACCGCCAGGTCGTCGACCGGCCGCCGGAGGGTGGGCTCGGCGAGCGCGAGCGCGATCGCGGCGAGCAGCGCCGACCGCAGCCCGAGGACCACCAGCCACCGCCCGCGGCGGAACGAACGCCGTCCGAACCGGGTGATCGCGATCATCACCGGGATCAGCAGGAGGAGGAGCAGCCACTCGGGGCGTTCGAGGCCGAGGCTCACCCGGACCTCCGGAACGACCACAGCAGCCACTCGAGCACGACCACCACCGCGGCGAGCACCAGCAGCGGCCGCCACAGCTCGCGCCGCGCCACCGCCACCGCCTCGTCGCCCTCGCCCCGCGCCCGGGTGGTCAACCCGAGCTCCGGTCGGGGGCGGATCTGCGACTCCACCGGGCTCAGCAGGTTCGCCGCGAACCGGAGCGAGGTCTGGCCGACCGTCACGTCGTACACGCCGACCGCGTCGGTCCGGCTGATCCGGAGGGTGCCGTCGGTGACGACCGCGTCAGCCGGCCCGGGGCCGCGCACCGACGGCGTGGCGTCGAGGTCGCGGTCCGGCAGCCGCTGGATGACCGGGTCGCCCGTCCGGAGGTGGGTCGACGCGGCCGCGGTGGGGTCGTCGGTCAGCCACCCGACCGCGTTCATCACCAGGATCGGCCAGCCGACCCGCAGCGGCAGGTCGGTGTGGAGCGGATCGAACGCGAGCTGGATCACCCGTCCGCCGTTCCGGGACCCGGCCAGGACCAGCGGGCCGAGGTCGCCGTCGACGATCGACCGCAGCCCGGCCGGGTCGGTCACCGTCCGCGCGTCGCCGAACGACACGTCGTCCCACCCGACGAACCGGTTGACCGGGTGGGTTCGTTGCCATCCCGTCAGGCGGGGGCCGTCGACCGGGGGACCGAACGCGACCGGAGCGCCAGGGAACGGCCCGAGGACCGCGTAGTCGACCCCGTCGACCCCGTCCGGGACCGGGCCGGCGAACACCACCGCGTCCGCCGCCGCCAGCTGGTCCGGCGTCACGGCGTCCGCGGCGATCCGGCGGGCCACGATCCGCGGATCGTTCGCCAGGATCCGCGCGAGCAGCGGGTCTCCCCCGACGAGCAGCACCTCCCGCGACCCGAGCGGGGCCAGGACCGCGTAGGCCACGTCGTCGGACGGGAGCTGGTCGCCGTCGGAGGCGAGGTGGACCTTCAGCACCCCCGGACGGTCGGCTGGCACGTCGAACACCATCGACACCGGCTCCGACGGAGCGAGCGGCGCGTTTCGCAGCCCGATCAGCCGCTCGTCGAGGAACACCTCGACCGTGGCCGCGGCTGGGGCGTCGCCGAACGAGGTCGCGGTCACGAACAGCTGCTGGTCGAGCTCCGACACCGGCGACCGGCGGAGGTCGAGCGCGACGATCCCGGCGTTGGTGGCCTCGCGCCCGATCGGGGCGTACCGGACGCTCGCGGTGCCCACGTCCACGTCGTCGAGCGGACGGGCGCCGCCGTCGGACAGCACCACGATCTGCACGTCCGGGCGGGTGCGCGCGAGGGAGGCGGCGAGCGTGAGGCCCTCGTCGAGCCCGCCCTCGGCCTCGGTGACGGACAGCCGCCGGATCGCGGTGGACGCGGCGGCGTGATCCCGGGTGAACGGCAGCGCGACCGCGGTGCGGGGGCCCGCGACCACCACCATCACCTCGTCGGTGGGACCGAGATCGTCGACGATCCCGACCGCCTGGTCGATCGCGCGGTCGAACCGGGTCGGGGTCACGTCGGTGGCGCCCATCGAGGCCGACACGTCGATCGCGAGGATCACGCTGCGGAACCCGGCGGCATCGGTCTCGACGTACGGGCGGGCGAACGCCAGCACCACCAGCGCCAGCAGCAGGAGCTGCACCAGCAGCAGCAGGTTGCGCCGAAACCGGTGGAACGGCGTGGCGAGCTTCTCGGTCCGCTGGAGCGCGTGCCACGGCAGCAGCGACGACACCCGCACCTTCCGGCGCCGCAGCCGGAGGAAGTACAGCGCGATCAGCGG
>JBEBJW010000753.1:0-4316 GCA_040079715.1 Myxococcota bacterium
GGGGTGGGCCCGTCGACGACGGAGACGCGACGCGACGCGCGCTGAATCAGGCTGCTCGGCCGCCGTAGGCCGAGGCGGCGGGCGTTCGGAACACCACGGACCACCTTCCGGCGATCCGCTATCGCGGGGTCCGCGGCGTTGTCCAGCGTGGTACCCTGCGCGACCGCGGAGGGACGATGTGGCTCGCGCTCGCCGGGTGCACCACCAACCCAGGGATCGACGTGCGGGACTCCCACTCGGACCTGCCCACCGGCTCGTCGTCGACCCCGACCGACGACGGATCGGCCGACGCGACCGGGGACCCGACCGGGTCGGATCCGACGTCCGAGACCGGCGGGGCCCCGACGACGGACACCGGACCGGCTCCCGCGCCGCGCCTGTTCGCGTACGTCGGGTCCGAGGACGGGTGGATCCGGGTGTACACGGTCGACCCGGCGACCGGCGCGCTGTCGTGGGTGTCGGAGATCGACGCGGGGGACAACCCGTCGTTCCTCGCGTTCTCCGCCGACCGCCGCCACCTGTACGCGGCGGACGAGGCCGCGAACGAGCTCGTCGCGTTCGCGATCGACCCCGCCACCGGCGCGCTCGCGTCCCTCGGGCGGATCCCGTCGAACGGCGACGCCCCGGCGCACCTGACCGTCGACCCGTCGGGCGGGTGGGTCCTCGCCGCGAACTACGGCGGCGGGACCGTGACCGCGGCCCCGATCCTCGCCGACGGCGCGCTCGGGCTCGCGGTGACCACCCGGTACACCGGCCAGAACGCGCACCAGATCGTGGTCGAGGCGGGGGGCCGGTTCGCGTTCGTCCCGAACCTCGGATCGAACACGGTGTCGCAGCTGGCGTTCGATCCGGCGACCGGCGCGTTGACCGACAACGCGGTCCCCACAGTGGCGGTGGCTGCCGGAGCAGGGCCGCGTCACCTCGTGTTCCACCCGACCGCGCCGTTCGCGTACCTGATCGACGAGACGGACGACACGCTGGTCGGCCTCGCGTACGATGCGTCGGTCGGGCGCCTGACGATCCGCCAGACGGTGTCGACGTTGGCGTCCGGGGTCGACGGGAGCGCCAGCTACTGCGCGGAGGTCGCGTTCGGCGCGTCCGGGCGGTTCCTGTACGGAACGAACCGCGGCGACGACACGGTGGTGGTGTTCGACGTCGATCCGGTGACCGGGGATCTGTCGCTGGTCGGCCACGTCCCGACCGGCGGCGACTGGCCCCGGCACTTCTCGATCGACCCGCTCCGCCCGAACGGGACCGGCGGCGAGCTCCTGCTGGTGGCGAACCAGCGCTCCGACACGGTGGTGTCGTTCCGGATCGATCCGGTCACCGGGATGCCGAGCCAAACCGTGACGACCGCGATCCCGGCTGCGCCGTCGTTCGTCGGCGTGGTCGATCTGCCGCAGTGAGGGTTGCGCCGGGATCCGCGTCGGGCGAGGATCGTGCTGCGCGGAGGTCGCGGCGATGGCAGTGCAACTCGGGCTGTTCACCGGCGAGCCGGTGTCGGCGGAGTGGGTCCGGGCGGACAACGGGCGGTGGTGGTGCGCCCGGTGCCTGAAGGTGTCGCCCCCGGGGCCGAAGCCCCGTCGGTCCTGCTCGTGCGGGTGGCGCCGGCGAACGACTCCGGCCGGCGACTGACCCGGGTGGATCTGCTCGCCCTGGCGCCTCCCGACGGGTGGCACCCGATCGATCCGTCCCGGATCGGACCGCCGCCCCGACCGGAGCGGACCGTCCTGCATCGGGTCGCGTCGCGGATCCTGCGCCGGCTCGGCCGCGACGACATCCCGAACCTGTTCCTGCTGTTGCTGCGGACCCCGCGGCTGGTGGTGCCGTGGACCGCGTACGCGTCGCGGCTGATGCCGTACGGTCGGCTGCCGGCGCTGGACCGGGAGCGGATGATCCTCCGGATCGCCTGGTCGAGCCGGTGCCGGTACGAGTGGCTCCAGCACCTCGAGATCGGCCTGTCGCTCGGGCTGACCCCCGCCGACGTCCGCGACGCGGTCACCCCCGCCGACGCGCTCGCGAGCTTGGCGGATCGCCGCCTCGCGACGCTGCTGTCCGCCTGCGACGAGCTCCATCGGGATCGGCGGCTGACCGACGAGACCTACCGGGCCCTGGAAGGGATCGTGTCGGAGCCGCTGCTGATCGAGGTCCTGATGCTGGTCGCGCACTACGAGGGACTGGCGGCGGTGCTGAACAGCGTCGGGGTCGAGCCCGAGGCCGAGGTGCTCCGGAAGATCGCCCGCGCGGCCGGCTGAGGGTACGGCCGTTGCACCGAGGAGGACCGGTGGACCCGCTGATCCGATTGTCCGGCCGCGAGGACCTGTTGTTCGTCGCGCCGCACGCCCCCGCGCCGCTGACCGCCGCCGAGGCGTTCGTGACCGACGAGCCGGCGATCCGCGCCGAGCTCGCCGATCGGGTCGCCGACTGGCACGATCTGGGGACCGACGCCGCCCTCGCGGCCGCGGTCGAGCGCGCGGGCTGCCAGGGCCTGCGCCCGACCGTGCCACGGGCGGTGGTCGACCTGAACCGCGGGTGGCGCGGTCGTGCGGAGCAGGCTGAGACGCTGTTCGGGAAGGGCGCGATCGACGGGTGGGTCCGCGGGAACCTGGTCGACGGGGCGGAGGCGGCGCTCGAGCGGTACTGGCGCGGCGCGATCGCGGGGATCCGCGAGGCGTCGCGGTCGGCTCGGGCGGTGATCGAGCTCCACAGCTACGGCGACCTCGGCTCGACCTACGATCGGCTGGCCGGCGGGCGCCCGATGGTCCGGTCGGAGGCGGCGGTGGTCCACGGGGCGCCGTGGGCGACGGCGTTCCCGATCGGCTTGTCGCGGTTGATCCCCGCGAACCTCCGCGGCGCGTCGTTCGGCACCGAGGTCCGGGTGGGGGAGGCGCTCGCCGCGCACCGGATCCGCCTCGGGCCGAGCCCGTACCCGGCGCAGCTCCCGTGGACGGTGTCGGCGCGGTTCCTCGCCGACCGGTGGTTCCGGTGGCTGGGGCGCACCGGGAGGTTGCCGGCGGAGGTGGCCGATCGGCTGGCGGACCTCACGTGGACCGACGAGCTCGCGCCCGAGGTCGACGCCGTGGTGGCGGCCGGGTCCGACGACGGAGACTGGCCCGGGGTCGCCGCGTTGGCCGCGCGGATCGGCGCGTGGTCCCACGACGGCGCCGCGCTGGTCGAGGCGTTCGCGGTCGAGGACGGCTCGTACACCGTCGGGGTGGAGCTCCGGATCGACCTGAAGGATCGCGGGGCGGAGTTCGGCGCGGCGGTCGCGGACGCCGTCGCGCCGGAAAATTCGTCGCGGGCCCTGTAGCCGCAGCCTCCGCGGGCGATGGGTCGGGCGGAGGGTGCACCGCGGTGGACTCCCACCACATCCTCATCGTCGACGACGACCCGGGCGCGATCCAGCTCCTGCGGTCGATGCTGTCCGAGTACCCGGTGGTCCGGTTCGCGACCAACGGGATCGACGCGCTGCGCCTCGCCCGCGAGACCCCGCCGGACCTCGTGCTGCTCGACGCCGAGATGCCCGGCATGACCGGGTTCGACGTGTGCCGCGAGCTGAAGGCGGACCCGGCGCTGGCGGACGTGCCGGTGCTGTTCGTCACCGCCCACGACGACCTCGCGTTCGAGAGCCGGGCGCTGATGCTCGGCGCCGCGGACTTCATCACCAAGCCGCTCAGCGCGCTCCGGGTGACCCTCCGGATCAAGCTCCACCTGAAGCTCAAGCAACAGGTCGACGCCCTCCGGACCGTGGCGGGGACCGACGGACTGACCCAGTTGGCCAACCGGCGGGTGATCGACGACGCGCTCGAGCGCGAGTGGCGGAGCGCCCGGCGGAGCGGCCAGCCGCTGTCGCTGATCATGGTCGACGTCGACTACTTCAAGAACTACAACGACGCGTACGGGCACCCGGCCGGCGACGAGTGCCTGCGGACGATCGCCCGGCTGCTCCGCGACTCCGCCCGCCGGCCGCGCGATCTGGTCGGTCGGTACGGCGGCGAGGAGTTCGTCGTCCTGATGCCCGACACGCCCGAGTCCGGGGCCCGGCACGTCGGGGCCGAGCTCCGGGCCACGATCGCCGCCGCGGCGATCCCGCACTGCGCCTCGGGGGTGGCGCCGCACGTGACGATCAGCGTGGGCGTGGCGTCCGCGGTCAGCAGCGACGCGATCGACGCCCGCGGCCTGGTCGAAGCCGCCGACAAGGCCCTGTACACCGCCAAGCAGCTGGGACGGGACCGGGTCGCGTACGTCGCGCTCCGATGAGACGCGCGACGAACCCGGCGGTGTTGCCGCTGGCGGTGGCGATCGTCGGGGTGGTG
>JBEBJW010000754.1:0-4274 GCA_040079715.1 Myxococcota bacterium
CGCCGCCGCCTCGCGCGACCGGTCGAGGTTCGTGTCGGCGTCGAGGGTGGTCGACGTCTCCTCCACGATCAGCACCGTCACGAGGTCGCCGATCTGGCGCGCCCCGGCGTCGAGGCCCATCAGCCGACGGGCCTGGACCTCGTTCCACAGCGAACCCGCCTCGATCGGCGGGGCCTCCGCCGCGTCGGCGACCTCCGGCTTGACCGGCGGATCCGGCTCCACCGGGTCCTTGCGCGCCTCCGCCGTCAGCGCCCACCAGGTTGCCAGCATCGCGACCATCCCGCCCTCCTACAGCTCGACCGTGTCCGGCGACACGAGGGTCCCGCTGACCACGGCCTCCGTCGCGTGGTTGAACACCCGCACCACGTCCCCGACCTGCGCGTCGCCGAGCAGCCGGCCGTCGGCGGTGACCACCAGGGTCCCGACCCGCACCCGCAGCGTGACCTCGGCCCCGGACACCGCCGCCGCCTTCGCGCGGACGTTCAGCCGGGTCAGCGGCTCGCCCGCGTTCAGCGCCCGGCTCGCGATCGCCGCGTCGCCGGTGAACCGCCCCGCGACCAGGGCCGACAGCGGCGCGGTCCCGTCGGTCACCTCGACCTCCGCCCCCGCCTCGACCGGGTGGGCCGCGACCGGCGCGTGGACCCACACCACGAGGTCCGGCCGGACCGTCACCCGGTCGCTGTCGACCCCGACGGTCCAGGTCGCGGTCAGCAGCGGGTGCGGCCGGCACGGGTCGCCGGACCAGCTCGGCGTCGCCCCCGCGGGCAGCCGCGCCGGGTCGACCCCGAGCCACCGCACCTCGACCGCGGTGGCCTCGCACCGGGCGGTCGCGTACGCCACCAGCGACGCGTGGATCGCGGTCGGGAGCTCCGGGGCCACCGGCGGGGTCACCGGGATCACCGGCGGAGGTTCGCGGCGACCTGCAGCGTGTCGTCGGCGGCCTGGATCACCTTCGAGTTCAGCTCGTACACGCGCTGGGCCTGGATCATGTCGATCAGCTCGCTCGCCACGTCGACGTTGCTGCCCTCGAGGTAGCCCTGGACGAGCTGGACGTCGGTGCCGGCGTCGAGCGGCTGGGCGTCGCCGGACTGCGGCGTGGGGACGAACAGGTTCCCGCCGCGCGCCATCAGCCCGCCGGGGTTCACGAACCGCGCGATCTCGATCTGACCGAGCACGAGGTCCTGGCCGGTGGCGGACACCAGGCCGTGGACGGTGCCGTCGTACCCGATGGTGATCGTGTCGGCCTCTTCGGGGATCTGCACGTCGCCCGACACCCGCATCCCGGAGGTGGTGACGAGGTACCCGTCGGGGTCCTTGGTGAACGACCCGTCGCGGGTGTACATCGGCTCGCCGTCGAGCGTCTCGACCACGAACATCGCGTCGCCCTGGATCGCGACGTGGAGCGGGTTGTTGGTCGCGATCAGCGCGCCCTGGGCCTGGTCACGCTCGATCCCCGCCAGCTTGACCCCGCCGCCGAGCTCGAGCCGGGACCCGGCCTGCTCGCCCTCGCCGCCGCCGCCGGACAGCTCCTGGTAGAACAGGTCCTGGAACGCGTCGCGGGACTTCTTGAACCCGGTCGTGCTGACGTTCGCGAGGTTGTTCGCGATCGTGTCGAGCCGCGACTGCTGGGCCGTCATCCCCGACGCCGCGGTGTACAGCGCACGCATCACCGACCTCCCATCTGGTTGAGCCGCGAGTCGAGCTCGTCGGACGCCTGGATCGCCTTCTGGTAGGCCTCGAAGTACCGGCTCGCCTGGACGAGCTCGACCATCGCGGCCAGCGGGTCGACGTTGCTCGACTCGAGCCCGCCCTGGACCACCGACGCGTCGCTCGCGGCGACCGGACCGTTCGCGGTGAACCGGTTCGACCCGATCGCGGTCACGTCGGTCGCGGTGACCACCCGCAGCCGGTCGAGCTCGCCGCTCTGCGACCCGTAGATCGTGCCGTCCTGACCGACCCGGATCGTCTCACCGTCCGGGATCTCGATCGGGCCGCCCTCCCCGAGGACCGGCGCCCCGTTCGCGTCGACCAGCTGCCGCTCGGACGACACCGAGAACCGACCGTCGCGGGTCAGCACCTGCTGATCGCCCTGCTGGAGGGTGAAGTACCCGGCGCCGCGCAGCGCGAAGTGGGTCGGGACCGCGTCGGACACCACCGCGCCGTCGCGATCGTCGCGGGCCGGGGGCTGACCCTCGGCGTACGCCTCGCCGAGCACGTGGGTCGGGTCGCCGACGGTCGCGAACGCGATCTTGCTGGCCTTGAACCCGGTGGTGTCGGCGTTCGCGAGGTTGTTCGCGACCACCTCCATGCTGTCCCACGAGGCCATCGCGCCGGACAGGGAGCTGTAGATGTCGCGACTCACGTGGCCACCCCCAGGTCCCCGCCGTCGATCGACGCGGACAGTTTCTTCCGGAGCTTCTCGCGCGCCTCGGTCAGGATCTGCGACACGCGGGACACGGTCACGTCGAACACCGCGGCGATCTCGGCCAGGGTCAGCTCGCCGCCGTAGTACATCATCACGGCCTGCCGCTGTCGGTCGGGCAGCTCGCGGATCGCTTGCTTTAGGGCCACCTTCACCTCGTGGGCGACGATCCCGGCGTCCGGGCCGCGCGCGGGGTCGGCGAGCCGATCCCCGAACACCCGTCCGTCGTCGTCGTCGTTCGGGCCGTCGAGCGACAGGTGGACCACGGGCTTGGTCCGGTCGACGGCGGCGTGGTACTCGTCGAGGTCGATCCCGAGCTCGTCGGCGACCTCGTTCGCGGTCGGATCCCGGCCTTCGGCCCGGCGGATCGCGTCACCCGCTTGCTGGATCCGCTTGGAGAGCTGGCGGCGGCGCCGGGAGAACGCGTCGTTCTCGCGCAGCGCGTCGTACATCGCCCCGCGGATCCGGTACTCGGCGAACGTCGCGAATTGGATCCCGCGGGAGGCGTCGAACCGGTCGAACGCCTCGAGCAGCCCGATCGCGCCGACGGCCGCGAGGTCGTCGAGCGGGATCCGGAGGTCCGACGACAGCCGCTCGTGCATCCGGCGCGCGAGCAGCACGACCTTCGGCTGGAACCGGCGGCACACCTCGTCGCGGGTCATCCCGTCGACCCGGCGCGTGCCCTCGTCGTTCTGGTAGCGCAAGCGCTGCACGCCGCGTCCTCCGAGGGGTCCTTCGGCACGCCGGCGGGCGGCTTGAGCGAGCGGGGGGGCCGGACACCCGGGTGACACCCGGCCTCGGCGGGCCGCACGGGGTCGTCCGGGACCGGCTGGGACCGATCCCGCAGCGGTGTTAGCCGCTCCGGATGGCACCGATCGAGCGACGGGACCGCGGCGGGATCGAGGCGATCACCCTCCGCGACGGCGAGGCGACCGCCGAGGTGGTGCCGGGCCTCGGCGCGGCGTGCGTCGGGTTCCGGCTCGGCGGGTGGCGGGTCCTGGCCGAGCCGCCCGACGACGAGGCCCTCGCGACGAAGACCTCCCGGTACGGGATCCCGGTGCTGTACCCGTGGCCGAACCGCGTCGCGGACGGTCGGTTCTCGTTCGGCGGACGGGCGCTGACGGTGCCGGTCAAGGCCCCCGGACCCCACGCGAACCACGGGCTCGCCCGCGACCGCGCGTGGACGGTCGCGGCGGCCGGGCCGGACCAGGCCGGCGGGGTCTCGGTCCGGTGCGCGCTCGACCTGCCCCACCCGGTGTTCCACAGCGCGATCGCGGTGACGTACCACCTGCGCGGGTCCACCCTGACGATCACCGCCGCCGCGACCAACACCGGGTCGGATCCGATGCCGTTCGGGTTCGGGTTGCATCCGTATTTCGAGATCCCGCCCGGTCACCGGTCCCGGTGCACGATCCACGCCCCGGCCGCCGCCGCGTGGTCGCTCGACGGGTTCATCCCCGACGGTCGCCGGGTCCCGGTCGCCGGGCGGCTCGACCTGCGGGCCCCGCGGGCGCTGGGCGCCGACCCGTACGACGACGTGTTGACCGCGCTGCCGCCCGGGCCGTTCACCGCGACCCTCGCCGATCCGGTCGCCGGGTGGTCGATCGCGGTCCGGTCGGACCCGTCGTTCCGCGAGCACGTGGTGTACGCGCCGGCGGACCGCGACGTGGTGTGCCTCGAGCCGTACACCTGCGCCACCGACGCGTTCAACCTCGCCGCGCGCGGGATCGACGGCGGGATGCGGGTGTTGGCCCCCGGCGAGACCTGGACCGGGACGGTGGCGATCACCGCATCCTCCCCCTCGACCCAGGCCTCGTCCCTGCCCTGACCGGATGTCGGTTCGGGGATCCGC
>JBEBJW010000755.1:0-4313 GCA_040079715.1 Myxococcota bacterium
GCCGGAGCGCCGGCTCGTCGATCGACCCGACCGCCCACGCCGGGGCGGCGAAGTCACGGGTCACGGGGACATCCGCGCGACCAGCCCGTCCACGATCAGCTCGACCACCGCGTCCGCCCGGCCCCGCCCGAGCAGGTCCGGGTGCTGGGCCAGGGCCAACGCGGCGCCTGGCAGGCCGGCGAACAGGTCCGGAGCCACCTCCGGTCGCAGATCTCCGGTCGCGATCAGCGCCGAGGCGACCTCGCCGAAGAACCGATCGTCATCGCGGCGGGCGACCGCGAGCGCGTCGGCCGGGACGCTCCGCAGCAGCCACGCGGCGTCCTCCGGGTCGGCGAGCGCCAGCAGCACCGGGTCGTCCCACACCGTCCGGAACATCGCCCGGAGCACCCGCCGGAGCCGCCCGGGCGCCGGATCGGCCAGCGCGTCGCGGATCCCGCCCCGCGCCACCGCCTCCCCCTCGGCGAGCAGCGCGGTCCACAGCGCCTCCTTCGTCTCGAAGAACCGGTAGAACGCGCCCTTCGAGATCCCGACCGCCCTCGTCAGATCCTCGATCGCGGTCCGCCGGAACCCGGTCCGCGGCAGCGCCTCCCGCCCGGCCTGGAGCAGGCGGGACCGGATCGCGAGTTGCTCGGGCTCGGTGAACGCGCGCGGCACCCGCCGGTTCTACGCCGCCGCGCCGTCGCCGGCCACCGGGTGGGCCGCGGTGGCCTCTGCGCCGGGCGGATCCACCAGGGTGGACGCGAGGGCCGCCCGCGCGAGCTCGGCGAACCGCCCCTCCACCCCGAGGCGGGTCAGCACCGCGTGCAGGCCGAACAGGGTGCGCTGCAGCCACAGCCACGCCGGCGGGAACCCGAGCCACCGCGCGTTCGGGTTCGTCGGGCGGGTGAACCGCTGGCCCTCGTCCCAGAACGCGCGGTCGAACCGGAACCGCTCGGTCCGATACGGGGCCAGCATCCACGACAGCATCGCCCACAGCTCGTCGGCGTCGATCTTGTCCGGTCGGGGGACCAGCCCGACCGCGAGCGCGGCGTCGAGGAGCGCCCCGCGGTCCCGGTCGAGCACCACCTGGACCAGCCGCCGGAACGCGGCGACGTCCGCCGGATCCAGCCGCTTGACGCAGCCGAAGTCGAGGACCACGACCCGGTCGTCCCCGGGGAACAGAAAGTTGCCAGGATGAGGATCCGCGTGGAGCACCCCGTGCCCGAGCACGGTCGACCACGGGAACCGGACCAGGGTCGCCGCCACCGCCGCCCGCCGCGCCGGATCCGCCGCCCGCACCGCGTCGAACCGCTCGCCGTCGCGCCAAGCCGTGGTCAGCACCCCCTCGGCGGACCGGTCGGCCACGACCTCCGGCACCGACAGCGCCGGATCCCCAGCCAGGATCGCCGCGAACCGCGCCTGGTTCGCCGCCTCGATCCGGTAGTCGCACTCCGCGAGCAGCCGGGCGCGCCGCTCGGACACCCGCGCCTGGCCGTCGACCACGGTGGCGAGCGCGGCGATCGATCCGATCACCCGCAGCTGGCGCGTGTCGGCGTCGAGCGACGCGCGGACCCCCGGGTACCGCACCTTCACCGCCACCTCGACCCCGCGGACCGCGGCCCGGTGGACCTGGCCGATGCTGGCGGCCGCGATCGGCGTCGGGTCGAACCGGTCGAACAGCGATCCGATCGGCGCCCCGAGCTGCCGCTCGACCTCGGCCACGATCACCGGCCCGGCGAGCGGCGACACGCCGTGCTGGAGCGCGGTCAGCCGCCGGACGGTCTCCTCCGGCAGGCCGACCTCCATGTACGACAGGATCTGGCCGACCTTCATCCCGAGGCCCTTCAGCTGGTCGAGCTCGCGAAACAGCGCGTCACCGAGCGAGGCGTCGTCGTCGTCCGACCGGCGGACCAGGCGGCGGGCACCGGCGCGGCCGAGGTTCGCGGCGATCCGGGCGGTGGCGGTCGCGCGCGCGGCGAGTCCGGTCGGCAGTCGGTCGCGGACGGTCATCGCTACCTCCGCAGTGACCGTATCAACTCATCTGGTCACTGCAACAGGAATGCACGACGATCCCCGTCGGACGTGCGTCACGCGGGATCGGGCACCGTCGGCAGGATCCGGACCGTGGTGATCTTCCGGTGGGTCGCGTCCACCACCTCGAGCGCGTACCCATCGCCGTCCAGCCGGTCTCCCCGGGCCGGGATCCGGCCGGCGAGGTCGAGCACCAGCCCGCCGAGGGTCTTGAACGCCTCGCCCTCCGGCAGCGACAGCCCGACCTCGCGGTTCAGCGTGTGGACCGGGACCGACGCGTCGACCAGGAACGCGCCGCCCTCCTCGCGCACGATCCAGTCCTCCGGCCGCTCGTTCTCGTTCAGGATGTCGCCGACGAGCTCCTCGACGAGATCCTCGACCGTGACCAGCCCGCGGACCGTGCCCTGCTCGTCGACCACCACCGCGAGCTGGCTCCGGCGCCGCTGGAGCTCGCGGAGGAGGGACGGAGCGGCCATCGACGTCGGGACGAACGGGATCGGGTGGACCACCTCGGCCAGCGGGTACGCCGGATCGGTCCGTGCGCGGGCCAGCGCGTCGCGGACGTTGACGTAGCCGATCAGGTCCTCCGGATCGGCGCCGTACACCAGGATCCGGCTGAGCCCCGAGCTCACCGTCAACGCCGCGAGCTCGTCGAGGGTCGCGGTCCGCGGGACCGCCACCAGCTCCGACCGCGGGACCATCACCGCCGCGGCGTCGAGGGCGGCGAACGACAGCGCCCGGGACGCGATCTCCCCCGCCCCCGGGTCGACGGTGCCGGCGGACGCCGCCTCGTCGACGAGCTGCTGGAGCTCGTCCGGCGACAGGCGGGCCTCGACGAAGCTGGTCCGGTCGCCGAACAGCCGGAGCACCAGGTTCGACGAGCCGGTCAGCACCCACACGAGCGGCCGGGCGGCCCACGACAGCCACGCGAGCGGCCGCGCGATCACCAGCGCGTACGGCTCGGCCGCCCGAAGCGCGAGCGACTTCGGCACGAGCTCGCCGAGGACCAGCGACAGGAACGACACCCCGGCGACGACGATCGCGAGCGACCACGGCTCGGCGTGCGGCCCGATCGTCGGGATCGACGCGAGGACCGGCGCGAGCCGGGCCGCGACCGACGACCCGCCGAACGCGGCGGCGGTGGCGCCGACCACGGTGATCCCGACCTGGACCGTGGCGAGGAACCGCTCGGGGTCGTGGCGGAGCGCGGCGACCCACCGGGCCGACGAGCTCCCGCCGTCCAGCAGCTCCTGCAGGCGGGTCCGCCGGATCGACAGGATCGCGATCTCCGCGCCGGAAAACACGCCGTTCAGCAGGATCAACGCCAGGACCATCGCCAGCTCGCCCGCGATCGGACACCCCCGACCCGACATATCCCGAGCCGCCGAGCGCCGCGCCGTTGCTCGAGCCGCCGATCAACGCGTCGTCTGCGCCCTCCACACGGTCCACACGATCCACAGGTACAGGCAGTTCGCGGTGATCGAGAACGGCACCTGGATCGACAGGATCACCCTCATCGCGTCGTGGCCGACCCGCGTCGACACCGCTCCCAGCACCGCCCCGATCACGGATGTCGCCCACCACAGCCCGATCTCGGCCCTCGATTCGATCCCGGTGGACGCGCGGACCAGCTCGCGGGTCGCTCGGAACGGGACCACCAGGTTCACCAGCGGGATGAACCACCCGAACGCGTGGATCGCGGGCGAGCTCGACAGCACGACCCCGCGCCCGACGAGGTTCGACGCGGCCCGCCAGTGCCAGTAGACCCACACTGGCGTGCCCAGGAGCGCCATCGACATCCATCCGGCGGCGACCACCCGGATCGTGGCGGGTGAGGCGGACGACAGCCAGGCGACGTACCCGAGGGTGCGGCCGGCTGCGGCGAACCCGACCAGCGCCAGCACCCCGAGCGTGGCGATTCGGAACGCACCGCCCTGGGGTTCGCCGAGCGTCCCCGGGGCCGTCCACGGCTCGTCCACCGGATCCCTCCCGAGCCCATCATCGGAGACGGCGCCCGACGGATCGAGCCGCCCCGCGCCGCGCCGCCCGCTGCCTGCGTCCGCAACGTCGACCCCGCGGTCGGATCGGCGCGCGTTACCGGGTCGGATGCACGACCTCGCCCGGTTCCGTCCCCTGTTCCCGGTCACCGATCGGCTCGTGTACCTGAACCACGCCGGGATGTGCCCGGTCGCGACCCCGGTGATCGACGCGGTGACCGCCTCGGTCCGACACCAGGCGGAGTACGGCCTCGCGCGGATCGGCGAGCTGGAAGCCGGGATCGACCGGGTCCGGGCGGCGTCGGC
>JBEBJW010000756.1:0-4311 GCA_040079715.1 Myxococcota bacterium
GTCCTGGGGCGCGCAGTCGATCGACGCACGCCGCGACGCGGTGAACCCGACCGGCATCGACGGCTGCGACAGCACCGGCGCGATCACGTGGGCGTCGACTGCCATCGCGAGCGCGAACCCGCCGGTCAGGCACATCCCGACCACCCCGACCCCGGGTCCGCCGCACCGGGCGAACTCGGCCGCGGCGAGCGCCCGGAGCCAGCCGACGACCGGCGACGACCGGCCGAGCGCGAACATCGTGAACTCGCGGCTGACGCACACCTGCCCGACGACCCGCGCGAGGTACAGCCCGCGGCGGACCGGCCCGCGGGCGTCGGGATCGCGGCCCGGGGTCCCGAACAGGTCGGCGACGACGGCGGTGCACCCGAGCGCGACCAGCCGGTCGGCGAACCCGAGCACCATCGGGGTCAACCCGGGGATCTCGGGGATCACCACCACCGCGGGGCCGGCGCCCTTCCGGTACACGTCGTGGGACACGCCGTCGTGGACGAACGGGGCGACGGCGAACGTGGACAGGTCGCCGCGGGGCGCGGGTCGACCGCTCGGGGATGGGGACATCGGCCCGACCTATCCCGGGCCGGCCCGCTCCGGGTACCATCCGCCCGCGAGGTCCGGCGTGGCGTGGCTCGGTTGGTGGTTGGCGTCTTCGGTGGCATCGGCGCAGGCGCCGTGGGTGTTGTCGGCGGAGGTGGACCGGGTGGCGGCGGAGATCCGCGACCTGCCGGCGTCGTCGTGCGTCGCGGCGCTCGAGCAGGCGTACTCCGACCTCGAGGCGCTGCGCCCGGCTCGGGTCGACCCGGCGGACCTCGCGGCCCACGGCGCCGAGACGGCCGCGGCGGTGTACGCGACCCAGCTCGCGCTGCGGGGCCGGCTCGCCGCGTGGTACGCCGACGGGAGCCTCGACGCCGACTGCCTGCGGAGCGTCCGCCGGGCCGACCTCGCCGGGCGGTACCTGATCGACTACCTCGCGGGCGCGGTGCCGGTCCCGGCCTGGCTGTCCGACCCGGCGGCGCCGTTCGCCGGACCGGAGGACCTCCGGTCCGGTGACATCCTCGTGACCCGCGCCACGATGGTGTCCTCAGCCGGGATCGCCCACATGGGCCGGATCGACGGCCAGTTCAGCCACAACGCGCTGGTCTACGTCGACCCGAACGGCAAGCAGTGGGTGGTCCAGGCGTACCTCGAGTCCGGCGCGCTGGTCGAGCCGCTCGAGGACCTGCTGGCGAACGGGGTCGCGCGGGTGGTGGTCCTGCGGCATCCGGACGCGGCGTTCGCGGCGGAGGTGGCGGCGCGGGCGTTCGACCGGGTCCGGCGCGGGCCGCGGATCGACTACGATGCCGACTTCGACTACCAGGACCACACCGGGCTGTTCTGCTCGGAGGTGCCGCGGTGGGCGTTCGGTGCGCTCGTCGGCCGACCGGACACGCTGCCGATCCCGCTCGCGCTGACCCGGTTCGATCGGGCGCACAACGACGCGATGTTCACCGCGATGGGCATCCCGGGCGACGTGACCAGCGCCCCGTCCGACATCCTGTACGACCCCACCCTGACCGAGGTGGCCGAGTGGCGCGACGCCGACGCGCTGGTCGGGATGCGCCACGCCGACGCGGCGGTCGAGGCGGTGATGCACTGGATGGAGGACCTGCACTACACGATCGAGCCCCAGGGCCGCCACCGGACCACCGTCGGGTTCGGGCTGTTCGTCCGCCGGCTGCCGCTGGTCGGCCTGGCGCTCCGCCACCAGCTCCATCCGCGCGGCGACCGGGCGTTCCTGGTGGCGTCGTTGGCGTTGCAGGAGGTCGCGGTGGCGGTGGACGAGGACCTCGAGCAGGCGCTGGCCGGGCGGGCCGAGCCGCTGACATACGTGGAGCTGCGCGAGGTCCTCGAGCAGCTCCGGGTCGCCGATCTCGCCCGGTACCGGGCGGACCCGAAGACCGCCCGGTACCACGCGCTGCTGGTGCCACCGGGCTGACGCCGACGGGTGTCAGCGGGCGATCGCCACGACCGAGATCTCCACGGTGGCGCCGCGGGTCGACAGGATCGAGCTCATCGGGGGCCGGTGGTCTTGGGCGCGCCGGACCGGGTGACGCCGTGGTCAGCACGACGGGCATCGCCGTGCCCCCTCGCCCGCCTCGCCTCGGGTCGTATCGGGGGTCCGTCCCGAGGTGTCACGACCGCCCGCGCGGCTCGGCGCCGGTGGTACGATCGGGCTCTCCCGGGAGCCCCGATGCGCGCGTGGTTCACTGTCGCTCTCCTGCTCGGCGCGGCCCTGTCCCCCGCGTTCGGCGCCCCCGCCGCGGTCCGCCCACCGGAGGCGGACCGGCCGGATCGCCCGCTGCACGAGCTGGCCGGGTGGTGCACCGCGACCGGCAGCGCCGGCCCGTGCGGGTCTCCCTCGCTCGTCGCGCTCCGGACCGACCCGCGGACCCTGTGGCGCGGCACCTGCGCGGACCCCGACCACGGCTCGCTCGAGGTGGTGGGGGCGCCGACCGGCTACGGCGGGACCGGGTGGTACTTCTTCGACGCCGCCGGCGCGCTCGTCGCGTTCCACGCTACCCCGGACGACGCCGTGTACTCGGACGCCGCGCGGGGGGTGTCGTTCGGGTTCGAGGCGACCTGCGTCGGCGGGACGATCGATCGGCCGGTCGATCGGCCGTTCTACGAGGCGGACCCGGCCGAGGGCTGCTGAGCCGCGGCCCGGCTCACGGGGCGATCGCGGTCCGCCCGACCGCGACCAGCGTGGCGAGCAAGCCCCCGATGACCACGTACACCAGCGGGTTCTCGGCGCTGAGCTTCGCCGAATGGCGACCGTACAGCGCGGCGAGGGCGAAGCTCTCGACCGCGAGCGCGAGCGCGCCGGCCACCGTCAGCGACATCCACCCGAGCGCGGCCGGGACGACGAGCAGCACGCCGCACGCCACCTCGAACACCCCGACGGCGCCCCACCCACGCCGAGACAGGTCACCCATCGCGGGCGAGCCGGCGAGGTCGTCGAACCGGAGCACCTTGTAGGCCCCGCCGGCGACGGCCTGGACAGCGAGCGCGACCTGGAGGACCCACAGCGCGACGTTCATCGGGTTCATCGTTGCCCCCGCCGGGAGCCTATCCTGCCCGACACCTCGGAACCGGCGAACACCGCCAAGGCCGGCGTCGTCGCAGCGCAGTCGCGCCCCCGCGCGGATCGGCGACCGGACCGATCCCGACCGGTCCTCGCTGCACCCGTGGGAGGCCAGCGCTCAGCGTCGGCGCGACTTCCGCCCGCGCTCCGGCGACGGCGACGGCGACGGCGCCGCGACCTTCGCGTCGGTGCAGTACACCGCGCCGGTGATCCGCCCGAGGCTCACGTCGATCGCGGCCCCGTCCGCCAGCGCGATCCACCGATCGCGGGGCAGGGTGCAGTCGTCGGCGCCGCGGCCGGGGACGGCCACGTTCAGCGTGTAGAGCTCGCTCCGGGTGCCCGGCCGCCGACAGCCGAGGAACGCGCAGTGGTCGTCGGGGGCGATCGGCCAGAGCGGCGCGAGATCGTCGCCCGACCGCTCGACCGGCGCCTGCCGCTCCCACACGAGCTCTCCGCGCTCGTCTCGCTCGGCGACCTCGACGTACACCTTGCGGAGCCAGTGGTGGCCGGTGACGGTCACCCGCGCCGGGGTGGCGAGCCCGATGTCGATCGCGCCGAACGCGATCAGCGCGCCAGAGCACCCGGCGCACACCGCCACCACCAGCGTCGCCACCGCGCCGACGGCCCCGAACGCCCCGCCGGTGACCAGCAGCACCCCGAGCGGACCGAGGGCGTGGGCCACGACCCGGATCAGCACTCCCTGCACGTGCGCGCTCATTCGACCTCCCGACTCGAGGGTCACGCGCCGGAGGTCCCGCCGCTGTCGCAAGGTCGTCGCAGCGGGACCCGGCGACCGCTCCGGTCCCGTGCAACGGTCGGGCCGACGGGCGAACCTTTGGAATCCGGGGCAGGACCGACGGACGTCCGTCGGTCGGTGACGGAGGTCGGCGAGGACGAGCTGGCCGCCGAGGCGCGCCGGGGGTCTCAGGGCACCTCGATCCCGTACAGCCACAAGCCGGTGACCTCGTACCAGCCGGACGCGAGCGTGTGGTCGCCCAGGTACACGCCGGCGTCGAGCATCGGGACCCGGTCGCCGGCGCCGTCGAGCACGGCGTTCATCGCGCCGTCGACCGCGTAGCCGTAGGTCCAGAAGTCGATGTCCGGATCGCCCACGTCGGCGAGGATCCCGTCGGTCGAGAACACCGCGCGCGCGTCGAACACCCACGGCTCCTCGGCCCCGAACGAGCTCCCGT
>JBEBJW010000757.1:0-4307 GCA_040079715.1 Myxococcota bacterium
GACGTGGTGACTGCCGACCGGTCCGACGGTGTACACGTCGGTCGCCCCGGTCCGGACGGCGTCGTCGAGCAGGTGCCCGAGCTTGCGGACCTTGTTGCCGCCGTACCGCTCGCTGGCCCGCCCGGTGTCCAGGACCCACAGCCGCGACCCCGGGATCCCGAGCGTCGATGCAGGGAAGACCGGCTCCACCCTACCGGACCTCCCACGCGCGGAGGAACGGCTCGAGGTTCCCGCGGAGCACGTCCTTCAGGTTCGCGGTCGACGCGCTGGTCCGCGGGTCGTACACCGTCCCGCCGCGCAGCCCGTAGGTCCGCGCGATCTCGACCGCCCCGGACCTCGGCGCCGCGAACGCCGCCCCGAGGTCGCGGACCAGCAGCCCGAGGGTGTCCTTCGACGTGCCGTACAGCTTGAGCCGCAGCCCGCGCCCGGGCAGCTCGAGCCGGACCCGCGCCGCCCGCTGGGTGATCGCCACCCCGCGGGTCCGCCGGGCGTCCTCGACGATCGACACGCCGTCGGCCGGCGCGCCCTCCCGCCGCGGCACGACCTCGACCATCGCCCGCTCGACCGCGCCGTCCTCGCCCCGCCGCCGGTGCTCGCCGGCCTCGATCTCGAGCAACGACAGCACCCCCGGCCCCTCGACCTCGAACACCAGCCGCACCGGGTGCCCGCGCTCGACCTCCTCGGCCACGAGCTCGTACTGGAGGCCCCGCCGCCGGAACCACCCGCGGTACATCGCCACGAGATCGGTCAGCCACTCGGCGCAGTCGGTGACCGGGTCCGCCGGCCCGAGCACCAGCCACGCAGCGCCCGGACCGCCCTCGGACCCGATGTCGAGCCACCGCCGGTACGACGCCGCCGCCTGGTGGATCAGGTCCGCCAGCTCCTCCGGGCTCACGTCGTCCTGCTCGATCGAGCGCCCGAGCCGGGTCGCGGCCCGCAGCAGCCGTCGATCCGCCTGGAGCCGGGCGTCGAGCCCCTTGTACCGGCGCAGCACGTCCTGCGCGACCGTCACGTCGTCCCAGAACCCGGGCGACGCCGACTGGTCGATCAGCCCGGCCGCCTCGGTCTCGCGCGCGCGGGACTCGGCGAACAGCGGCTCCCACCGGGCGACCCACGCCCGCGCCTCGTCGAGCAGGCGCTCGGGGTCGACCGCGATCTCGGGGTCGCGGTCCGGGACGGGGACCCGCAGCGCGAGCTCGGGGGCGGACACGGTCCGGACGTCGATCCGCCCGCTCCGCACCCCGAGCGCGAGGCGGGCCCCGCGGGGCGGGTTGTCGCGGACGATGTACTCGGCGAGCGTCCCGGCGACGCTCCGCTCGATCTCCCGCCGGAGGAACCGCGCCCCGAAGTGCGGGTGGTACCCATGGGACACGAGCCAGTCGAGCACCTCGGCGTCGACCTCGACGTGCAGCCCGCGCCCGATCAGCCCGTCGCGCTGGGCGAGGTCGGCCAGCTCCCGGCGGGCGATCGACCGGATGTGCGACCGATCGAGCGGGTGGAAGTGGACGATCCGATCGAATCGGTTCAGCAGCTCGAACCGGAACACCCGCCCGAGGCGGCGGTCGAGCTCCCGGTCGAGGTCCTTGACCCCGGGGGTCTTGTCGAACCCGAGCCCGGTCTCGCGGTACACCTCCGCCCCGCCGTTGCTGGTGGCGATCACGATCAGCGACGCGACGGACACCACCTCCGACCGGCCGTCGAGGTACCGCCCCTCGTCGACGAGCTGGAGGAACGCGTCGTGGACCTTCGGGTCCGCCTTCTCGAACTCGTCGAGCAGCAGCACGCCGAACGGGTTGCCGGCGAGGCGGCGGGCGAGCAGGCCGCGCTGGTCGGCCACCTCCCGGGCGTGCGGGTCGCCGAACAGGACCTGGACCGCGCGCGGGTCGGCGTGGTCGGCGAGGTTCAGCCGGATCAGGCGGTTCGGGTCGCCGAACAGGTACGCGGCGAGGAGCTCCGCGCAGAACGTCTTGCCGACGCCGGTGGGCCCGACGAACAGGAACGTCCCGAACGGACGCCGCAGATCCGCGAGCCCGGCCTTCATCAGCGCGATCATCCGCACCACCGCGTCGACCGCCTCCTCCTGGCCGAGCAGGCGCTCGCTGACGAAGTCGTGGACCCCGGACAGGTCGAGCTGCTCGTCCGGGTCGACCAGCCGGGGCGGGACCCGGGTGAGCTGGCTGAACCGCCGGACCACGTCGCCGAGCCCGATCGGGCGGTTCCCGGCGTCGCTGGCGTGGAAGTCGGCGGTCTGGCGGAGCAGCTCGAACGCCTTGCGCGGGAACGGGCGGTCGCCCATGAACCGCGCGGTCAGCTCGATCGCGCCGCGCTCGGCCTCGCCCCGGAACCCGCGGCCGGTGGCGGCGGCGTGGTGGACGCACCACTGGTGGAGCATCGCGGCCACGACCGGCGGGGCTGGCTCCTCGACCGGGATCGGGACGAGGTGCTCCGCGAGGTCGGGCCACTGCTCGAGGAGCTGCTCGAGCTCGCGCGGGTGGGCCTCGGCGAGGACCGGGTGCGGGAGCGCCGCCAGGAGCCGGTGCAGCGCGGGCGCCCCGTCGAGCGGGAGCGCGTGGTGCAGATCCCGGAAGAACGGGACCACCGGGGTCGGCGAGGCCAGGATCGACCCGCACAGCTCGCCGAAGAAGTTCGTCGCGTCGGCCTTCTCCTTGAACCGGGCCGCGATCGCCCGGAGCGAGACCTGCACCACCCGCGCCTCGCGCAGCAGCGGCACCCCGTCGCTGGCGACGCTCCGGCGGATCAGCTCGTGGACGATCGCGGTCTTGCCGACCCCGGGCGCGCCGACCAGCACCGGCGTCCGGCTGCCGAGGGCCCGCAGCACCTCCTCGCACTGCGCCACCAGCCCGTCGACCTCGTACGCCGCCGACAGGCCCCCCTGCCGCGCCGCCGCGGACAGGTCGCGATCGATCCATTCGTCCAGCACCAGCTCCGGCAACCGCATCGGCGCACTGTAGGGTGCCAACGCGCGGTCCGCCACGGCGCGGTCCGCTCAGCGCGCGGCGGCCGGCTCCGGGCTCGGCCACACGACCGGGTAGTCCTGGTTCGCGGCGCTCGCGTCGAGGGTCACCTGGCGGAGCAGGGGCCACAGGGACACCGCGCGCGGGTCCGCCGGGTCGTACCGGTCGACCTGCTCCGTCGGGTCGGTGGTCCGGTCGACCAGCGTCAGCGCCCCGGTCGCCCAGGTCAACGACAGCTTCCACCCGTCGACGGTCACGCACGACAGCCCGGTGTCGAGGCGGCTGATCGTCGCGCCGTACAGCGGCCGATCGTCCGGCGCGGTCCCGACGACGAGCCCGTCGTGGTCCGGATCCGCGGGCAGCCCGAGCGCGTCGAGCACGGTCGGGACCAGATCGAGGGTCGTCGTCGGGTGATCCCACGCCGCCGGGACGAGGTTCCGCGCCCAGAACAGCACGATCCCGTCGTTCTCCTCGGCCGCGAGGTGGTTGCCGTGGAGGAGGTACCCGCGGTCGCCGAGCTGCTCGCCGTGGTCGCTCCACACCACCACCAGCGCGTCGTCGAGCAGGCCCGCACCCTCGTAGTCGGCCCAGATCTGCGCGAGCTGGTCGTCGAGGTACCTCACCTCTCCGTCGTACCGGGCGACGAGGTGGTCCCGGAGCAGCGCCTGGTCCGCCGGGGCCATCGTCGGGTAGGCGGCGGCGGCGTCCTCGGTCGAGCCCCGGTCGGTGAGATCGTACGGGACGGGGTCGAGGCCAGCCTCGGCCGCGAGGTAGCTGTCCGGTGGATCGTACGCCGCGTGCGGCTCCATCAGGTGGACGTGGAGGAACCACCGCCCGGGGGGCGTGGGGCCCTCGAGCGCCTCCCCCAGCGCCGCCGCCCCGACCCCGGCCACCGCGGTCGCCGGGCCGCCCACCAGGTCCGCGTCGGAGTAGCCCTGCGCGTTGTGGAGGTCGGACGACAGGAACTTGTTGCCGGTCCGCAGCACCGACCAGAACCCCGCCTGCCCGAGCTGGACCGCGAGGAAGTCGTCGGACTCGGGCACGACGGTGTCGGCGTCGAGGTCCGGCAGGAACCCGAGCTCCCACCCGAACCGCCCGAGCAGGGTGGTCGAGGTGGCCGGCAGGGTCCAGTTCGCGACCTGCTGGTGCCGATCGAGCGCCACCCCGGCCGCCGCGATCCCGTCGAGGTACGGGGTGAGGCTCGCCCCGCCCGGCGCGTACCGGCCGATCCGATCGCGCCGGAGCGTGTCGATGCTGATCATCACCAGGTTGGTCGGCGGCGGACCGTCGAACGTCAGCAGCCGACCGGCGGTGGGGGGATCGACCGGGTCC
>JBEBJW010000758.1:0-4304 GCA_040079715.1 Myxococcota bacterium
GAGCCCCGGTCCGACGACCGCACCCCCGCCGGGATGTTCGGCACGCCTCCCCCGCTCGACCGCTCGGGGCCGGCCGACGCGGCCGACCCGAACGACCTCGCGGACCTGATCGAGACGCCCGTCGAGGCGGAGGTCGTGTTCGTCGAGGACGACGACGAGGATGGAGCCGCCACCGCGACGATCGAGCGCGATCCGAACTTCGTGGGGGCCTCGGCCGGTCGGCTGGCCCCGCGGCGCCTCCCGCAGATGGCCCCGATCGCCGACGACTGGCTGACCGAGGCGATCGGCAAGGCCGAGGGCCTCCTCCGCAGCCTGCCGCCGCAGGCGACCCTCGAACTGTCCCGCGAGCCGAACCTGCCGTTCACCCTGGTGATCTCACGGGCGACCCCCGCGACGGCCGTCCGGGCGATGGTGATGTTCGTCGAGTTCCTGGCGGGCATCGCGACCCCGCCGCGGGCGCGGATCGAGCTCGCGGGCGTGGCCCACCTCGACCGCAGCTTCCACAAGAACGTCGAGGCGGCGCTCGAGCCGTACTTCGGGGCGAACCTCGAGGTCCGTCCGGGTCCGGGCCAGGTCGACATCCGGTTCACCGATCCGGACCCGGTGTGGGCGGCCTACCCGCGCCTGCCGATCGCGCGTTAGTCGACCGTCTCTCCCCAGGGTGGGGCGTCGCGGGGGTCGCTCGATGTCGGTGGTGTCGCGGACGGTCGCGGTCGATCGCAACTTCGCCGAGTTCGTGCGGAACCGGCCGCCGGCCCCGCCGCGGTCGGACCTCGACGCGCCGGTCCGCCCGGGCACGGCCCTCGACGCCCGACGAGCGATCCGGCTGTTCGAGGCGCAGATCGAGAGCCGGCTGCTCGATCTGTTGGCCCGTGAGCTGAAGAACGACAACCAATCGTTCTACACGATCGGGTCGTCCGGCCACGAGGGCAACGCCGCGGTCGCCGATCACCTGACCGCCGACGACCTCGCGTTCCTCCACTACCGGTCCGGCGCGTTTTTCTGCGCCCGCGCCGCCGCCACCCCGGGCGCCGCTGGGGCGTTCGACGTGCTCCTCGGGCTGGTCGCGAGCGCGGACGAGCCGATCGCCGGCGGTCGTCACAAGGTGTTCGGGTCCCTCCCGCTCGGGATTCCGCCGCAGACCTCGACGATCGCGAGCCACCTCCCGAAGGCCGTCGGGTACGCCCTCGCCCTCGACCGAGCGGCCCGGCTCGACGGGCGGCGCGAGCACCGGATCTCGGTCTGCACGTTCGGCGACGCCTCGATCAACCACGCCTCGTCCCAGACGGCGTTCAACGCGGCGGGATGGGCGGCGTTCCAGCACCTGCCGATGCCGGTCCTGTTCGTGTGCGAAGACAACGGGATCGGGATCAGCGTCCGCACGCCGGACGGCTGGGTCGCCCGGCAGTTCCGCGATCGGGCGGAGATCCGGTACTTCGCCGGCGACGGGCTCGATCTGCCGGATGCGTGGGACGCGGCTGGCGAGGCCGTGGACTACGTCCGGACCCACCGGCGCCCGGCGCTGCTCCACCTGCGGACCGTGCGGCTGATGGGCCACGCGGGCTCCGACGTGGAGCAGCTGTACCGGACGCCGCAGGAGATCGCGGCGACCGAGGCGCTCGATCCGCTGCTGACCACCGCCGCTGTGCTGATCGACGGCGGCTGGCTCCAGCCGGACGAGGTGCTGGCGCTGGTCGAGGACCACCGCGCGCGGCTCCGGGCCCTCGCCGACGAGGCGCTGAGGCGCCCGAAGCTGGTCGCCCGGGCCGAGATCGTGGCCGCCCTCGCGAAGGACGACCCGGCGGCGATCGCGGACGCGGCCGGCCGGACCGCCCCGGACGAGCAGCGGCTCGCGGCGTTCGGCGCGCTGCCGGAGATCGAGGAGCGGCCGCGCCACCTGGCGATGCAGATCAACCGCGCCCTGCTCGACCTGATGCTCGCGAACCCGCGGTCGATCCTGTTCGGGGAGGACGTGGCGCGGAAGGGGGGCGTGTACCACGTGACCGCCGACCTCGCGAAGAAGCTCGGCGTCGGGCGGGTGTTCAACACCCTGCTCGACGAGACCACGATCCTCGGGCTGGCGATCGGCGCGGGCCACGCCGGCCTCGTGGCGTTCCCGGAGATCCAGTACCTCGCGTACCTGATGAACGCGTTCGACCAGCTCCGTGGAGAAGCAGGTTCGATGCAATTCTTCAGCCGGGGGCAGTTCACCAACCCGATGGTGGTCCGGATCGCCGGCCTCGCGTACCAGAAGGGGTTCGGCGGGCACTTCCACAACGACAACGGGATCGCCGCGGTCCGCGAGATCCCGGGGGTGATCCTCGCCTGTCCGGCCCGCCCCGACGACGCGGTCAAGATGCTCCGGACCGTCACCGGGGCCGCGGTCGCGTGCGGACGGGTCTGCGTGTACCTCGAGCCGATCGCGCTGTACATGACGAAGGACCTGTACGATGACGGCGACGGGCTGTGGCAGGCCCGCTATCCGGCCCCCGGTCAGAGCCTGCCGATCGGCGAGATCGGAGTGTACGGCGGAGACGCGGCCCCGGACCTGGTGATCGCGTCGTTCGCGAACGGGCTGTGGATGTCGCTCCGGGTCGCGCGCCGGCTCGAGCAGCAGCACGGGGTGCGGGTCCGGGTCCTCGATCTCCGGTGGCTCCAGCCGCTGCCGATCGACGCGGTGGTCCCGCACGCGCTGGCCGCCGGCAAGTTGCTCGTGGTCGACGAGTGCCGCGCGTCGTCCGGGATCGCCGACACGGTGATCGCCGGGATCGTGGAGCGGTGCGGGGATCGCGTGGTCACCGGGCGGGTCGTCGCGCCGGACAGCTACATCCCGCTCGGCGCAGCGGCGAACCTCGTGTTGGTGCAGGAGCCCGAGATCCACGACGCAGCGGCCGCGCTGCTCGGCCGGTCGTCGGTGCGGGAGGCGTCGTGAGCCGGCAGCGGGTGGTGGTGGTGTGCCCCGGGCGCGGATCGTACGACCGGTCGTCCCTCGGATCGCTCCGGGATCGGTCGGCGGCGGCCGCTGCGGTGATCGACGCGTGCGACCGGTACCGCGCCGCGCGGGGGAAGCCCACGGTCTCGGCGCTCGACGCGGCGGACGCGTACAAGTCGTCGCTCCACGTCGCGGGGGAGCACGCGTCGCTGCTGACGTTCGCCTGCACGATGGCCGACCTCGCGGAGCTCGACCGCGAACGGTACGAGGTCGTGGGCGTGGCGGGCAACTCGATGGGCTGGTACACGGCCCTCGCCGCGGCCGGCGCCCTGTCGCTCGACCACGCGATCCACCTCGTCGACACGATGGGGTCGTACCAGGAGCGGAACGTGATCGGCGGCCAGGTGCTGTACCCGATCACCGACGAGGCGTGGCGGGTCGATCCGGCGCTGGTCGAGGCGGTGGAAGGTGCCGTGACCGCGATCCCGACCGCGGACTGGTCGATCCACCTCGGCGGGTTCGCGGTCCTCGGGGCGGACGCCGACGACCTGAAGCGCCTGCTCGCCACCCTGCCTCCGGTGACCCGCGGAGAGCGGACGTTCCCGGTCCAGCTGCCGCTCCACTCGGCGTTCCACACCCCGTTGATGGAGGCGACCAGCGCCCGGGCCCGCGCCGAGCTGACCGGGCTCCGGTTCCGATCGCCGGCGGTCCCGCTGGTCGACGGGCGGGGTGCGATCTTCCGGCCGCGGAGCGCCGATCCCGAGGCGCTGCGCGACTACACGCTCGGGCACCAGGTCGTGCGTCCGTACGACTTCACGACGTCGATCGTGACGGCGCTCCACCACACCGCGCCGGACCGGGTGGTCGCGCTCGGTCCTGGGAACCCGCTCGGGGGGCCGATCGCGCGGATCCTGGTCGCGGACGGCTGGCACGGGATCCGCACCAAGGCCTCGTTCGAGCAGGAGAACCGCGACCACCCGATGCTGCTGTCGTTCGGGGTGTCGCTCCAGCGGGCGGCGCTGGTCCCGGCGCAGTGAACCCGGGAGCCGTCGCCGCGACGGTCGACGCGCTGCTCGAGGTCGTGGCGCTGAAGGCGCTCGCGCGGACCGGGTGGGTCCGGGTCGGGGTGCCGGGCCCCGAGTCGGTGGCGGCGCACAGCTGGGGCGTCGCGTGGCTGGTGCTGGCGCTGCTGCCGGACACGATGGACCGCGAGCGGGCGCTGGTGTACGCGGTGATCCACGATCTGCCCGAGGTCTGGACCGGCGACCTCACCCCCCACGACGCCGTCCCGGACAAGGCGGCCCGCGAGCACGCCGCGATCACCGCGTTCTCCGACCGCCTGCCCGATCGCGGCGACGCGGTCCGCGGGTGG
>JBEBJW010000759.1:0-4301 GCA_040079715.1 Myxococcota bacterium
CTCCCGGACCCCGCCGAACTCCGCCCCCATCCGGTCGAGCGGCGCGAGCTGGACCCCGAGGGCGTACACCATCCGGTCGGCGAGCACGTCGAGGATCGGCCCGACCGTGCCGAGGAACCGGAGCGCGTACTCCTGGATCACGTCGATCGTCGGGAGCTGGTCGGGCTCGGCCCGGGCTGCGATCGCGGCCGCGGCCTCGTCGACCGCGCGGCGGACCCCGAGCTCGACGTCGCCGAGCGAGCGGTGCGCCTCTTTGCGGGTGTTGGCGATCCACCCGGACACTTCGTCGATCAGCCGCCCCGGATCGTGGCTGGACATGCCGAGCACCATGTCACGAGCCTCCATGGTCCACCATGCCCCTGTGCGTCGCGCGCCGCAGTGTCGCGTCGGATACGTCGAGCGGCATGGCCACGGAACCCTCCACCGTCGTGTCGCTCGTCGGTCGCACCGTCGATCTGGTGCGTCAGACGGTGGTGTCGGCTGCAGGCGTGCAGCTCGCGTCCCTCACCACCCGCGAAGCCCAGCTCCTCGCCTATCTCGCTGCCCGACCCGAGCAGGATGTGTCGCGCGAAGAGCTGTTGGATCGCGTCTGGAGTTATCGCGCCAGCTACGCGACCCGCGCGGTCGACGTGACGATGCGACGATTACGGGCGAAGATCGAGCCCGATCCGCAGTCGCCCGTCCACCTGATCTCGGTCCACGGCGTCGGGTACCGGTTCGTCCCGGTGCCGGACGCGACCGAGCTCGCGATCGTCGCGGAAGAACCGGTGTCGCCACGATCCGGCCCGCTCGACGAGCGATCGGATCGCGCCGCGTTCGTCGGCCGCCGCGCCGAGCTCGGGGCGCTGGTCGAGGCGGTGGGCGGGTCCCGGCTGGTGAGCGTGCTCGGCCCCGGCGGGATCGGCAAGTCACGGCTGGTCGGTCAGTACGCCGAGCACGGCGCCGGGCGGTGGTCCGGCGGGATCTGGTGGTGCGCCGTGGGGGCGGCCGACGGCGCCCCGGGGGTGGTCCGCGCGGTCGCAGCGGCGCTCGGGGTCGTCCTGACCGGGGGGGAGCCGGATCTGGTCATCGCGACCGGTCGGGCCCTCGCCGGACGCGGCCGGTCCCTGGTGGTGCTCGACGCGTTCGAGCGGCACGTCGGGCACGCGGTGGACACGGTCGGCGCGTGGATCGAGGCCGCGCCCGAGACGGTGTTCGTGGTCACCAGCCGCGAGCGGCTCCGGCTGACCGGTGAGCGGGTGGTCGAGGTCGGCCCGCTGGCCCACGCCGACGCGGGCTCGCTGCTGCTCGATCGGATGGCGGCGGCCGGGATCCCGGTCGAGGACGTCGATCCGTCGGTGGTCCGCCGGGTGGTCGACCGGTTGGACCGGCTGCCGCTGGCGATCGAGCTGGCGGCGCCGCGCGCCCGGGTGATGTCGCTCGCGGAGCTGCACTCGCGGCTCGACGAGCGGTTCGCGGTCCTGTCGGACACCGCCGCGGACGGGCGGACGCTGCGGGCGGTGCTCGACGGCTCGTGGGACCTGCTCGAGCCGGACGAGCAGCGGGCCCTGACCTGGTGCAGCGCGTTCGTCGGCGGGTTCACCCTCGAGGCGGCCGAGGCGGTGCTGGACGTCGGCGCCGACACCTGGCCGCTCGATCGGATCGAGGCGCTCCGCGACAAGTCGCTGGTCCGGGTCCTCGACGCGGACGACGAGCCCGGCGAACCGCGGCTCGGCCTGTACGACAGCGTCCGTGACTACGCCGCCGAGCGGCTGACCGCCCGGGGGGAGGTGGAGCTCGTCGACGCGCGGCACGCCGCGTACCACGTCGTGCTCGGGGAGGAGCTCGCGGACGGCATCGATCGCCACGGGGGGCTCGACCGGCTCCGGGCGCTCGAGGCCGACGCGGACAACCTCCTCGCGGTGGTCCGCCGCCGTCGGCGGGTGGCCCCGCTCGACGCCGTCCGGGCCCTGCTCGCGCTCGAGCCGCTGTTCTCGTTCCGGGGCCCCGCCGCGGTGTACGGCCGGCTGATCGACGAGCTGGTCGCCGAGATCGACGCCGAAGCCCTCGCGCCCGACCTGCGGGCCCGGCTGGCGATCGCGCGGGGCAGCGTCCACCGCCTGGCGGGGGACAGCGAGCGCGCCAGGGCCGAGATCGAGCGGGGCCTCGGGTGGGTGCGCGGCACCGGCTCGCTCACCGAGACCCGCGGGTTCGTCCAGCTCGCGCTGGTCCAGTCGGACGCGGCCCGGCCGGCCGACGCGATCCGCTGCGCCACCGACGCCCTGGCGGTCGCGCGATCCCGCGGTCACCGGGCGCTCGAGGGGACGCTGCTCGGGATGTTGGCCGCGTTCGCCACGATGTCCGGCGACCTCGACGAGGCCGAGCGCCGGTTCGTCGACGCGATCCGGATCGACCACGAGGTCGGCAACGAGCCGCGCGCTGCGCTCGATCTCGCGAACTTCGGGCTCGTGCTGACCGAGGTCGGGCGGATCCCGGAGGCCGAGGACCGGCTGACCGGCGCGCTCGCCCTCCACCGGAGCTGGCGCAACGTCCGCGGGATGGCGGCGGCGCACCAGGCGCTCGCGATGCTCCGGGCCCGCCAGGGTCGGCTCCGGAACGGCCTCGACCACGCGACCGAGGCCCTCCGGCTGTACCGCGAGGCAGGCTACACCCGGTTCGCCGCGCTGTCCGCCCAGAACCGGTGGCTGCTCGAGTGGGCCCTCGGGACCCCGGGGGACGCGGTCGCCGGGCTGCGCGAGGTGGTCCGGGCCCTCGGCGAGCTCGCGGACCCCGCGGTCGAGGGGATGGCGCGGGTGTACCTCGCGGCCGCGATCGCGTGCGCCGGCGACCAGGCAGCGGCCGAGGCCGAGCTCGCCGGCGCGGCCCACCAGCTCGAACCGGTCGCGAACCCGCGGGCGGTGGGGCTGCTCGCGATGGCGCGGGCCTCCCTCGCGGTCCCGGCGGCGCGGGCCGGTGACCGGACGGCGCGGGCCGAGGTCGACGCCGCGATCACCGACGGCGCCCGGTCGCCGCTGTACGGGGTGCAGTTCCTGGCCGGGCTGCTCCGCGCGGAGCTCGACCGCCGATGATCGCCCTCCTCCTGGCCGCCTGCGGGACCCGACCCGAACCGCCCGCGCCTGCGCCTGCGGCACTCCCGGTGCCGGTGCCGGTCCAGCCGTCCACCCCCGTCCCGGTGGGCGAGGTGGCCGAGCGCGACCGGCCGGTGATGGTCAAGCCGGCCGAGCGCGACCCGCGGTGGGCGGCGGCCCGGTGCAACGACGGCACCCCGTTCGGGTACGTGATCCGCCGCGGCGCCTCGCCGACGTGGGTGATCCACCTGTCTGGCGGGTTCTATTGCGACGACGAGACCCAGTTGTGTCGAGACCGCAAGCCGCGGCTGATCACCACCCGGCCCGAGGCGGACGGCGGACCGGCCCGGATCAAGCTCGGCGGTGTGCTGTCTCCGGATCCGACGGTGAACCCGACGTTCGCGACCGCCTCTCATGTCGACGCCCACTACTGCTCGTCGGACCTGTGGCTCGGCGACCGCACCGACCGTCGGCCGAACACCGCCGATCCGGTCGGGTGGTACTTCAGCGGTCGGGAGAACGTCCGGGTGCTGTTCGAGGCGCTTCGCGACCTCGACGGGCTGCGGGAGGCGGATCCGGCGACGCGGATCCTGGTCATGGGGTCGAGCGCGGGCGGAATTGGCCTCGTCGGAAACCTCGACGCGGTGGTCGCTGCGCTGCCCCACGCGGTGTCGGACGGCCGGGTGAAGGTGCTGATCGACGGGGGCTGGGTCCCGGACGTGCCCCCGTTCGTCGCCGGCGCGCTGCCGGACGTGGACCGGTGGGGCCCGGTGCTCCCGGCGTGCGACCGCGACCTGCGCGCCGCCGACGTCGATCCGGCCCGGTGCGTCGAGGGGTCGCGGTGGTGGCCGTACGCCGCCCGGCTCGGGATCCCGGTGCTGGTGCAGATCTCCGGCCTCGACACGTCCCAGACGCCGGCGTTCGGGATCGACACCGCCGCCGAGGCCGCGGCGTGGCGCGACCAGGTCCGGGCGTCGCTCGCCGGCGTGCCGAGGGTGTTCTCGGGCGGTCTGCCGTACCACGTGATCGGCGCCGACGACGCCGGGCTGGACCTCGGCCCGCCGGGGTCGACGTTCCGCGAGGTCCTGGACCGGTTCTGGGCGGGAGGGCCGCCGGAGCGGGTGATCTTCTGACCGCTCGGACGGCTCCGTCAGGCGCGCCCGAGCAGCTCCGACACCTGCCGCTCGACGCTCCGGGCCGAGGTCCAGCCCCGTCCAGCACCGCCACCAGATC